>NZ_RZSC01000198.1:0-9104 GCF_003998155.1 Mesorhizobium sp. M1E.F.Ca.ET.063.01.1.1 | reverse complement strand
CCGGGCGCTGGTCGGGCATGCCGCGACGCAGGCCGGCACGCGGTCTTCTTTGGCCAGATTGTCGTTGTAGATGCGGTCGACGCAGAGCGTGCATTTCTTCATCACGCCGACATCCGTGTCGAACTCGCGCGCGCCATAGGGGCAGGCCCAACTGCACAGCTTGCAGCCGATGCATTTGTCCTCGTCGACCAGCACGATGCCGTCCGAGGCGCGCTTGTAGGAGGCGCCGGTCGGGCAGACGGTGACGCAGGCCGGCTGCTCGCAATGCAGGCAGGAGCGCGGGAAATTCACCGTGCGGCCGCCCATCTCGGTCACGTGCTCATAAGCGTGCACGCGGTTGAACCAGACGCCGTCGGCATGACCGCCATAGGGATCGGTGTCGGTCAGCGGCGCCATATGGCCGCCGGTGTTCCATTCCTTGCAGGCGGTGACGCAAGCCTGGCAGCCGACGCAGGTATCGAGGTCGATGACGAGGCCGAGCTTCTTCTCGGTTTGGGCGGGAAGGCAGGTCATTCGGCGGCTTCCCTTTTCATGCGAAATTCGGCGCCAAAGCGAAGGATTTCGGGCACGGCCGGGACGTGCGGCGGCTGCCGGAACCGCTCGAACTGCGGCTCGGTGAAGCCGGCTTCTTCGGGCGCGCATTTGGCAATCCGAACCCTGACGTCGAACCAGGCCGCCTGTCCCGTGACGGGATCGGAGTTGGAATAGCGCTTGCCGTTGGCGTCGGCCGAGGTCTGGTCGCCGATGATGTGGTTGAGCAGGAAGCCGCGATTGCTCTCGGCCGCATCGTCCTTCAGGCCCCAGCTGCCGCGCCGCTTGCCGATGGCGTTCCAGGTCCAGACCGTGTCAGGGTTCACGCCGTCGATCAGCTTGATCTGGCCCTTCACACGGCCATTGATGCTTTCGATCCACACCCAGTCGTCGTCGGCAAGGCCGAGTCCGTCGGCCGTCTCCCGGTGCACGAACAGCCGGTTCTGGCTGGTGATCTGTCTCAGCCATGCATTCTGCGAGCCCCAGGAATGGTACATGTGCATCGGCCGCTGCGTCAGCGCATGCAGCGGATATTTTTGCAGATCGACGGCCTCGTCCTCGAAAGGCGCGTACCAGAAAGGCAGCGGGTCCATGTAGGTCTCGATCCGATCGCGCTCGGCTTCCGGCGGCTGCGCTTTTCCATGGCCGCGCGCGGCGAGCCGGAAGCGCTGCATCGGCTCGGAATAAAGCTGGAAAACGATCGGCTCGGCCTTCGCGATGAAACCCATTTGGACGGCAAAGTCGAGATAAGCGCCGTTGGCCATCTTGTAATAGCGCTGGTCGTCGGCAAAGGCGTGATGCCAGAAGCCGCCATTGTCGATGTAGCGCTGCAACTGCCCGGGATTGGCCTCGCCCTTACCGATTGAGCCGCCATCCTTGCCGCGCCAGCCGGCCAGCGGTCCGATGCCCGGCGTGCGCTCGTGGTTGACGATATAGTCGGCATAGTCGCGGTATTTCGCCGAGCCGTCCTCGTTGGCGAAGCCGGGCAGGCCGAGCCGCGCGCCGAGCTCGATCAGCACGGACTGGAACGGCCGCACGTCGCGGTCCGGCTGCACCACCGGATGGCGGACGGCGTCGGCCGGCCCGTCGGCATGGCTGATCGGCCGATCGAGCAGGCTGATGCAGTCATGCCGCTCGAGATAGGTGGTGTCGGGCAGCACCAGATCGGCGAACGGCACAGTCTCGGAATAGTAGGCATCGGAATAGATGATGAAGGGGATTTTGTAGTTTCCGGCTTCATCCTTGTCCGTGAGCATGGCGATGGTCTCGACCGTGTTCATCGAGGAATTCCAGGCCATGTTCGACATGTACATCATCAGCGTGTCGATCGGGTAAGGATCGCCCGCCCAGGCGTTGCGGATGACGCTGTGCATCAGCCCGTGCGCGGCCAAAGGCGCTTCCCAGGAATAGGCCTTGTCGATGCGGGTGGGCCGGCCGGCCTCGTCGACGAGCAGATCGTCGGGCCCGCAGACAAAGCCGAGCGGCGTGCCTTCCAGCGGTGTCATCGGCCGGACGTTCTTGCCGGACGGCTTTGGCCCCGGAGGCGCGCAACGGGGATAGGGCGGCTTGAAGCGGAAGCCGCCGGGCACGTCCACGGTGCCCAGAAGTACCTGCAACAGATGGATGGCACGGCAGGTATGAAAACCGTTGGAATGGGCCGAGATGCCGCGCATGGCATGCATCGACACCGGCCGCCCTTTGATCGTCTCGTGGCGCCGGCCCGCCCAGTCGGTCCAGGCGACCGGCAGCTCGATCGTCTGCTCGAAGGCGACATGCGCCAGCTCCGCCGCGATGCGGCGGATCGTATCGGCGCTGATGCCGCAGCGCTCTGCGACTGCATCAGGCGAGTAGCTGTCGTCCATGTATCGGTCGGCGATGAGCTGGAACACTGGCACGCAGTGGCGGCCATTGACCGTGTAGCTGCCTGTCAGTGCCGGCCTTGCCTCGGGATCGGCTGCGCGTACCGGTGCTTTCGCGCCCCTGTCCCAGGCTAGAAGATCGCCGCTGCCGTCCCGAACGAACAGTCCGTCCTCGGCAGCACCCGCCTCCTGGATCACGAGCCCGGCGGCGTTGGTGTAGCGCAGCAGATAGTCGAGATCGACGCGGCCGGCCTTGAGCAATTCGTGGACGAGGGCGAGCACGAACAACCCGTCCGTGCCCGGCCGGATACCGATCCAGTCGTCGGCGATCGCGTTGTAGCCGGTGCGGCACGGGTTGATCGACACCACCTTGGCGCCGCGTGCCTTCAGCTTGCCGAGGCCGATCTTGATCGGGTTTGAATCATGGTCCTCGGCAACGCCGAACAGCATGAAGTACTTCGTGTTGTCCCAGTCGGGCTCGCCGAACTCCCAGAACGAGCCGCCGATCGTGTAGAGGCCGCCGGCCGCCATGTTGACCGAGCAGAAGCCGCCATGCGCGGCGAAATTCGGCGTGCCGAACTGGCTCGCCCACCAGCCTGTCAGCGACTGCGACTGGTCGCGCCCGGTGAAGAAAGCAAGCTTCTTCGGGTCCGTGCGCCGGATCGCCGACAGCCGCTCGGTGGCTATGATGAGCGCTTCGTCCCATTCGATCTCGCGGAATTCGCCGGAGCCGCGCGGGCCGGTGCGCTTGAGCGGCTTCTTCAGCCGCGCCGGGCTGTAGTGCTGCATGATGCCGGCGCTTCCTTTGCCGCAGATCACGCCGCGGTTCACCGGGTGGTCCTTGTTGCCGTTGATGTAGCGCACCTTGCCGTCCTTGATATGGACGTCGATGCCGCAGCGGCAGGCGCACATGTAGCAGGTGGTCTTGGCGATGCGGTCGGAGACGCTTGGCGAGGTCTCGACGCCGTCGCCCTCGTGGGGCGCTTGGCTGTCGGCCAGCGGCTGCTGGGACGGTGCGGAATTGGCGCCGCGCGGCGATGTTCGGCTCATGATCCGCGAACGCTCTTGCCGCTCGCCATTCTGGCTTTCGTCTTAGGGCCCGGCCCGCGCATGTAGTGGAGCTCGGGATGGTAGCGGTCGCCGGCGAATTGCCGCTTCAGCCGGCGGCTCCAATGCGCGAAAAGGGATTTGAAGCGCCCGATCATTTCCAACCTTGGCCGCCGAAATGCCAAATTTTTCCAACTTCCGGCAAAAACTTAGAACAAAGCAATTGATCTGTCTAACAAGCGGCTCTTGTAATTCTGATCGATTTTGCTTCTTAGTTGGGCATGACTCTCGATCAGTTGCGCATCTTCGTCGCCGTCGCCGAGCACGGCCACATGACCAAGGCGGCCGAATTGCTCGGCATCTCGCAGTCGGCGGCCTCGGCGGCCATCCGCGCGCTCGAAAGTCAGCATGGCGTGCGCCTGTTCAACCGGGTCGGGCGCAACATCGAGCTCGCGCAGACCGGCCACCGTTTCCTGCCCGAAGCCAAGGCGGTCCTTGAGCGAGCGGCGGCTGCGCGCGACGTCCTGGAGCACGTGTCGCAGACGGTTACCGGCAGCCTGTCGATAGCGGCCAGCCAGACCATCGCCAGCTACTGGCTGCCGCTGCGCCTGGCGGCGTTCCATGAAGCCTATCCGGCTGTGCGCCTCAGCGTTACCATCGGCAACACACGGCAGGTGGAGACCAATGTGCTGGACGGCCGGGCCGATTTCGGCCTGGTCGAAGGGCGCACCGAGTCCGACATCCTGCGGCGTGTCACGGTCGACGAGGATCGCATGATGCTGGTGGTGGCGCGCACGCATCCCGAAATCCCGATGACGCCGGCTGGAAACCTCGACATCAGGGCGTTGCGCTGGATCATCAGGGAGGGCGGTTCGGGCACGCGCGAGGCGCTGGAGGATTTCGCGCGCGGCGAAGGGGTCTCGCCGGCGGAACTGCAGATCTTCCTGGTCCTGCCCAGCAACGAGGCGGTGCGTCAGGCGGTGGAGGCCGGCGCCGGCGCCACCATCATCTCGGAGCTGGTCGTCGCGCGCTCCCTGGCGGAGGGGAGTCTCAGGTCCGTGCCGGTCGATCTGCCGAAGCGCGATTTCGCCATGATCACCCACCGCGACCGGCAGGCGAGCCTCGCGCAGATGGCGCTGAAGGCGTATCTCACCGGCAAGGCGCATGCGTCGTCAACGGGCAGGGGCTAGTGGTGGACGCGCTCTCTATTTTGGGGGCTCTATGCGGTGGATGGTCGATCCCGATACCCAGAGCGAACCGGCACCGTAACGAATAGCGTCGCCGAACGAGTTACCTTTGAACTTGCGGACAAGTGTGTTGGCTTTGGGATCGATCTGGGCGACCGGCGTTCCCGGCGTCGAGACCCACACATAGCCGCCGCCGCAAACGATATCGCCGCCACTGCCCGATAGGCCTGTTTGAATCGTCGCCAGCAGCTCGCCGGTCTTTCCATCGATTCGCTGAACCGAGCCATCGCCTTGATTGAGGACCCAGATCGAGCCTTCGCCCGAAGCGATGAAGCGCGGCGACGAGTGAAGCTTGATGGTCGAGATCACCGTGTTGGTTTTTGGATCGATCCTGTACAGCTCGCTGTTGCCGAAACCGGTCACCCACACGGAACCAAAGTCAACGACGACGCCGGCGCTCAATGCCGGCAAATGAATATTCGCATCGACAGCGCCACTGCGGGAATTGAATCGAGTCAGCGTCGTGTTGCCGATGCCCTTCCCTGTGACGACCCAAACCCCGCCTTCGCCGACGCCGATGCTCCCCTCGTTGCTGAGTATCTGGGCGGGTATTTCCTGGACCAGCTTATTGGCGATCGGGTCGACTTTGAGGATCATCTTCTTGCTCGTCGCGGGCACCCAGACAGCACCTTCGCCGATTCCGGGGGCTTGAGATCCACCGCGGCCGTTGACGTCGATATCGATGACGCTGTTGTCCGCAGCGTTGACGCGCTCAAGGAGGCTGCCGCTCATCATCCAAAGGGAATTGAACCCGAACCCAATAAAATCGCCGCCTCTCTGGATTTCCGCCTGGATCACAAGCGTATCGGCGGGAAATTCTTCCGCCGCGATGCTCAATCCTGGCGTTAGCGAAAGAATTGACAGTAGGATCAGGGACTTGATCTGGCGCATTTTCGTCCTCCCGACATTGAGGCTCATCGGCTCTGCAGCCAAATTGAACGTCGAGAACACAGGTGATTGCCTGCGAGCTTAGGCAGATCATTATACTTGGTTCCGCCCTAATGTCCGTGCCAATTCGGGCGCACCCATCCGAGGGGCCGCTCACCACCCAAAACGGCAGTCTTTGTCGGGTACCAAGCGTCGGGCTTTCACCAGAAAAGAAACCTCAGGCGAACTTCCGTTGCGCATCCAGCGCAAGACCAAGCCCGACCGAGCCGAACATGTCGCCTTCGATGACCGAGGCCTGCGGCACCAGCGAAAGGATCCGCCGCTTTGCCAATGGGATTGCGGTCGAACCGCCGGTGAGGAACACGGCGGTGATGGCGGAAGCGGAAATGCCGGCGTCGGCGATCGTCTGCCTGACCGTTGCGGTCACCCGGTCGATGTCCGCCCCGATCGTCTCTTCCAGGCCGGCGCGCGTGATCCCGGCCGCGAAGCGCGCGCCGGGCAGCGACACCTTCACTTCGGCCGAAGATTGGTCGGTGAGCGCGATCTTGGCCCGTTCGACCAGGCCGGCCATCGCATGCCCGTAACGATGCGCGACAATATGGATGAAGCGGTCGACAAGGTCGGCCCGCTCGGCCTCGAAGCGGATCTGCCTTAGATCCGACATTGCCTTGGCGGTGTAGACCAGGTTGATGCGCTGCCAGGTCGCGAGGTCGATGAAATAGCTCGCCGGCAGATTGCGTTTGTGGTCCTTGGTCCGGGTCAGATAGCCGAGCTCGGGCATGACGTTGGCGATGCTGAGCAGCCGGTCGAAGTCGGTGCCGCCGATATGGATGCCGCGATTGGCGAGGATGTCGCCCTTGCGGTCGTCCGAGCGGGCGCGCTCCGGCGAGACGCGAACGACGGAGAAGTCGGAGGTGCCGCCGCCCATGTCGACGATCAGCGCCAGCTCTTCCCGCGCGACGTTCTGTTCATAGTCGAGCGCCGCCGCGATCGGCTCGAACTGGAAGGCGATGTGCTTGAAGCCTTGCGCGCGCGCCGCCTTTTCGAGTTCGCCCTCAGCTTTCGCATCCGCCTCGGCATCGTCGTCGACGAACTGCACCGGGCGGCCGAGCACGACCCGCTCGACCGGGCCGCCGGCATCCTCTTCCAGCCGCTTCTTCAAATGGCTGATGAAGAATCCGATGATGTCGGTGAAACCGATCAGGCGCGCCTTGATGCGCGTCTTGTCGTTGGCCAGCGAACTGCCGAGAACGCTTTTCAGCGAACGCATCAACCGGCCTTCGACGCTGTCGGTGTAGTCGGCGATCGCGCGGCGGCCGAAATAGGTGTGGCCGTCCTCGAAGTTGAAGAAGACGGCGCTTGGCAGAGTGGGCTGCTCGCCTTCCAGCGCCACCAGTCGCGCCCGGCCGTCGCGGATCACGCCCACCGTGGAATTGGACGTGCCGAAATCGATGCCGCCGAATGCCGATTGCATCGCAGCCTCCTGTCATTGCTTCGCGGCAGCGGATCGCCGGCGTCGGAAAATGCGCCGTCATCCGGATGGCCGGACCGCTCTGCCGAAAAATGAATGTGTGTGCTTGCCCCTGACTTGGGAGGCGGCGATTTATCGCAAAACCGGGAAAAGGGGAACCCCTCTTTTCACGGGAAAAATGGTCTTCCCATTTTCCCTGGGAGCATCAATCCTTGCGGAAGACGAGCCGACCGAGCCAGCCGGTGAGCATGGCGAGCGACACCGCGAACACGCCGTAGAGGAAGGAATAGTCGTGCGCGACGCGGAAGATCGACTGTTCGAAACCGGACTTGCGGATTTCGAGCTGGGCGGAGCTTTCCTTCACGAACATGCCGCTCTTGAACAGGAAGGCGCGCGCCTTGTGCGTGCCGACCGGAATGTTGGGCGCGAGCCGCACGGTGGCGCGGAACAGGCTCTGCGACAGGAACTGCACGCCGCCGACATTCTCGCTGTAGAGGCCGGCTGCCGTCTTGCGCTCGCGCAGTGCCGCCGTGAATTCCTCGATCGTCGCCGGGCTGTCGGTCTCGTCGGCAGGCTTCATGTAGAGGTTCTGTGAACCCAACGAGAGCTGCTTGTACTTGGTCGGATCGGCAATGTCCTGCAAGGGCCGCGTCGTGGCGACCGAATAGGACACCGGCACATTCTCGAAGGTCTCCGATTCCAGGTTGATCCAGACGCCGAGCACTCTGTCCTTGCGGCGGACCACGACCGGCCGTGGCGGCCCCTCGAGCACGACGACGACGTCGTAACGCCCCTGCCGCGAAACCAGCGGGTCGGGATTTTCGAGCGATCCGAAGATGGTGAGGTCGGCGCCCGAGAAGCCGGCGGTGATCGATATGGCGTCGGTAGACAGGCCGATCTGGATGCCTTCGGCGGGCGGCGGCGTTTGTGCCGTCGCCGGCGACAGGGCGAGGAACAGCGAAAGCGAAATTGTTGCTGCGAACGCCCTCAACCCCGCCATCAGCTCAGGCCCGCGGCGGAGAGCGAGTAGGGATTGGGCGGGGTCGCGAAGAGGTCGATGGCAAGGCGGATGGCGACGGCCAGCACCAGCAGCGCCAAAAGCGCCCGCAGCTGCTCGCCGCGCAGCCTCTGGCCGGCCTTGGCGCCGTATTGCGCGCCGGCAACGCCGCCGGCCATCAGCAGGAAGGCGAGGATGACGTCGACGGTCTGGTTGGTCGTGGCATGCACCAGCGTGGTGTAGGCCGAAGTGAAGATGATCTGGAACAGCGAGGTGCCGATAACGACGTTGGTCGGCACCTTGAGCAGGTAGATCAGCGCCGGCACCATGATGAAGCCACCGCCGACGCCCATGATCGAGGACAGGAAGCCGATCGCCGCGCCGAGCCCAAGCACGGGGATGACGCTGACGAACAGCTTCGAGGCGCGGAAGCGCATCTTGAACGGCAGCCGGTGGATCCAGTTGTGCTGGCCGGATTTCTTCATCACGGGCGCTGCACCACTGCGCGCGGCGCGCAGCGCGTTGACACTCTCGACCAGCATCAGTCCGCCGACGGTGCCAAGCAGCGCGACATAGAGCAGCGAGATGAACAGGTCCAACTGGCCGAGCCGGCGCAGCAGCGCAAAGACGTAGATGCCGGCGGTCGAGCCGACGATGCCGCCGGCCAGCAGCACGCCGCCGAGCTTGAAGTCGAGCGTGCCGCGTTTGAAGTGCGACAGCGCGCCGGAGAAGGAGGAGGCGATGACCTGGTTGGCGCCGGTGGCCACCGCGATCGCCGGCGGGATGTTGTAGAAGATCAAGAGCGGCGTGATGAGGAAGCCGCCGCCCACCCCGAACATGCCCGACAGGAAACCCACCGCCGCGCCCATCGCCAGCAGCACGAAGACGTTGACGGAAATTTCCGCGATCGGGAGATAGATGCCCACCCGTCTGTCTCGATCAGTTTGCCTGTCGGCGAATGCCGCCGTCCCCAGCAGTTTCGCACCGAAAAGCCAATTTTTTCTTGCGCCGGCGCGGCGGCGGAGTCAAACCCCGCCCCCGCGTCGGAACAAAAACCATCTCAA
>NZ_RZSC01000197.1:0-9147 GCF_003998155.1 Mesorhizobium sp. M1E.F.Ca.ET.063.01.1.1 | reverse complement strand
AGGCAGAATTCGACCAGCGGCTTGTCCCAGAACGGATAGCGCGGTTCGACGCCGAAATTGGCTGCCGCCTTGTCCAGCACCTCGAAAGCGTGCGGCACCAGACCGGTCGAGAGCACCCAGCGATGGGTGAGCGCCTCGCTGGCGCTGACGCTCGACGGCATGTAGCCGGAACGGTGGAAGCGCTCGACGAGGTCGGTGCGCCGGGCGAGCTCGGCGTTGACCAGGCCGCCCCAGGCGGGGACGCGTGCCTGCGCGGCGGGCCCCGGCCGCAGCCTGGACAGAAGCCGGTTCATCCGGCTTCTCCACCTGGCGATCCGCCATGCCGGCCCGTAGATGGTCAGGAATCTGAAATACATGGCGAGCATGCCTTCGCCGTAGATGCCGGAGCCGCCGTGAAGCTCGCGCCACAGTGCCAGCCATCGGCCCGCGTTGGCGAGCTCATGCAGCAGTCCATACCCATGCGAAACGACCTCGTCGCCGCCATGGCCGTCGAGCAGCACCTTCACCCCCTTGGCGCCCGCTGTCCGGTAGATGCTGCGGGTCAACGACAGGCCAGGCGCCAGGAACGTCCCTTCCTGTTCCTCCAGGATGCGCTCGAACTCGGCGAAAGGCGCGTAGTTGCCGACGGAAATCATCGTGCCGTCGAGCCGGTGCCGGTCGAGCACCGCGTCGATGAATGGCTTCTCATCCATCGGCGAGCCCTTCTCGAAGACCAGCGAGAAGGTCTTGAGTCTCGGTCTGCGCTCCGCAGCCGCCCGCAGGCCGGCGACGCCGGCGATCGAAGACGAATCGAGGCCGCCGCTCAGCATCGCGCCGATGGCAGTGGTGCCGCGCATCCGGTTTCGCACCGACTGTGAGAAGAGATGCCTGAATTCCTCAGCCGCATCCGAGCGAAGCGGCCTTGGCGAAGGCTCGATCTGCCAGTAGCGGCGAAGCGTCACCCGGCTGTCCGTCACCGTCAGGATGTGGCGGGCCGGCAGGCGGAAGATTTCGGCATAGTGGGTCGACTGCGGATCGTCGGGCAGTCCGGCAAGGAAGCCGGAAATCTGATGCTCGCTGATGCGCGTGCCGACACCGTCCAGAGCCAGCAGAGGGCCGATCTCCGAGGCGAACGCGAAGCGCCTGGCGCTCGCGTGATAATAGAATGGTTTGATGCCGAAATGGTCGCGGGCGCAAAACAGCGCTCGGCGCTCGGCATCCCAGATCGCGAAGGCGAAATCGCCTTGCAGATAGGTCGGACAGGCATCGCCCCATTTCAGGTAAGCGCGCACAAGAAGCATCGCGTCGGCCGCCGCGTGGTCACGTATGCCGAGACGCGCCAAAAGCTCCTCCCGATTGTCCAGCCGGCAATCCGCCGTGATGGCGAGCTTGCCGTTGGCCATCGTCAGCGGGCCGGGGCCGTCTTCGCCCGTCGTGTCGAGCCAGGCATGGCCGAGCGCCGCGCTTCCATCCGCCCACCACGAGCTGCCGTCGCGCGCCCGGTGGCGCATGCGCGCGAGCATCTGTTGGATGTCGGCGGCTGCGGCAGGCCTGCCGTCCTCCCTCGACAGAATTCCGGCGACGCCGCTCATCGTCTACGGTCCGTGATCGACAAGATGGTTGAACCCGCTGATCGAGCCGCCGAGCACGATGTGGTTGCCGCTGACCAGCCAGGCATGTGCCTTGAGCTCGGCTCCGGTGTCGCGCTCGATGCCGATGCGGATCTTGGAGGCATTGCCCTTGCGGGCAAGCAGATAGTGTCCGGCGAGAGCCTGGGTGAGGCAGCTGGCGCCAGGCACAAACCGTGCGGCAGCGGCGACGCCCCAGGCGATGCGCCTGAGTTCGCCCGTGCTCGCCGCGCCTTTGGCATCAAGCCGCGTCACCAGGCCACGCACATGGTTGTAGGAGAAAACGGCCAGTCCTAGCCGCACGGCGCCGATCACCGCCAGGCAGCGCATCAAGAACAGCATTTCCGCGCCGCTCAGTGAGAGGACCCTAGACCAGTTCCTCATGGTGGAGCCTCGCAAGCCCAGCTTCGATCAGCCCCTTGAGCAGGCCCTCGGCATCGGCCTTGCAGCGCCCGGCATCGACATCGTAGCGCGCAAGCATGGCGTTCTTTATGTCGAGGATCGACCGCGGCTCCTGGATAAGTTCCCAGATATAGGCGCCGACGCCGTTCAGGCTGTAGTAGATGTTGGACTTGAGATGGAGCAGCGCCAGTCCGTTGCCGAATTCGCAGGCCACCGCATCGCTGGTCGCGACCACGCGGTCGTGGTCAGATGGGTTCCAGTGCATCCTAAAACCTCATTGTTGAACGCCACGCGTCTTCAAGCCTGACCGGATCGGTTGCCTGCGATCGCCGGACAGGAAGCCGGGGGAACAGGGTCCCCCGGCCCATCTGTTCAAAGGGGCGCCCGGAGTCCCAACTCCGACATGCCCGGACGCCCTCAGCCTCAAGAGAAGGTAAGCTGGTCGAAAGGCGTGTGTGCGGGAAATGCTGCGTCCAGCGCCGTCGTACCAGCGCCGCCCTGCGTGATCGTTTCGATCGAGCCGTGAACCGTCAGGCTGGGGGCCTCGTACTCCTGCTTCTCAACATTCTGTTCCATTCTACTCTCCAATTAAGACTGGAAGCGGCTTCAGAATGCCGCCAGCATATTGCTATGCCGCGTTGCAATTGCTGCATGGCAGCATTTATGAGTCAAGCCTGATTTACCAGGCCTTAATCAATTCTTGGTTGCGCCCGCCTTCATCGGTGATGAAGTCGCGGACGGTTCCATTTTGGGCAGATGTGGTCCGGCGGTGTAGCGTCGGGTTTTTGCCGTTTAGGTAAGTATATGAAACAATTGTGATAATTTGAGGGGCTCAAATACCTGGCTTACGACCGTGAGGAAAAATGCTGCAGAAAATAGCGCTTGCCGGGCTGCGCCGCCGCAGTCCGCTCCGTCTTCAAAAGTGATCGGAAAGCCGGCGAACTGAACGCGCAGGTTGCAGAGGCGAGGCTGCCTCGGAACGCGCTGGATGGCCGTCCAGATTTTTGGCGATGCTTTTCTTCGCAGTTGCGGTATAACCACCGCCGCGGGCGGTTTTTGCGGAGAAACGACATCGGGCATGGCCGTGCAGGATGCTTCTTACGACAGGCTGCGTGCGGCCGGCTGCGCCGACGAAGTCGCCTATATGCAGGCCTGTCTGCGGCTGTTCTTCAATCCGGCTGCGAGTGCCGCCGGTCATGGCGACATGCCGGCTCCGGCAATCTCGGCATCCAACGTCGCCGACATTGCGAGGCTGAACAAGGTCGCGGTCTTTTTGCTCAAGGCTCTCTCACGCGGGGCGGCTGGCGCCACGCCTCCAGAGTTGCTGGCATGGCTCGACGGCTATCGCCGGCGCACCATGTCGATGAACGCCGCCTGCATCGGCGATTCGATCGCCATCCATCAGGTGCTGCGGGGCAGGCAGATCGATTTCGTCTTCCTGAAAGGGCCGCTCCAGCAGCAATTGCTCTATGGCGATCATTTCATGAAGCCGTCCGGCGACGTCGACATCCTGGTTTCGCCGTCCGGTTTCACCGCCGCCCGCGAGGCCTTGCGCTCGGTCGGCTACGAGGTCGCCGGCAAGTCGCGCTCGGTCTGGTGGGTGCGCTTCCTCGGCGAGCAGCATATGGTCCGCGACGACGGCGTGCGGGTTGCCACGGTCGACCTCCACTACCGGCTGCAGCAGCCGGGCTCGCCGAGCCCGCGCGATATCGACGGCTTCCTGCGCCGCAAGCGTCAGGTCGAGATTGCCGGAACCGGTATGCCTTTGATTTCGGCGTCCGACATGTTGCTCTTGTCCTGCATCAGCGTGGCCAAGGCCTTCTTCAACCGCGAGCCTTGCGCCGGCTATGTCTGCGACGTCAGAGCCGCGGCCAGCCGGCTGAGCGAAACCGAACAGCAGAATGTGCTTGACCACGCCGCCGGGCAGGGTCTGGCCGATACGCTGCTGCTTGGCCTGCGCGCGGCCGATGTTCTGCTTGGCGGCACTGTCACACTGCTCTCGGACCGCGCCACCCGGATCCTGGCGCGCATCGCCAATGCCGACCTCTTCCACATGGTGATCGCGCCCTGGCTGTCGTCGCTGCGCTGGCCGCAGCGGCGGACGGTGCTGTGGGAGCTCTGCGGCCGCGAGCCGGTGCGCTATCTGACCGAGGCCGGATGGGCGGCCTCCGCCGATCTCAGCCGGCGCATCTTCGAGCGGCCGGACGCCGTCACGCCGGTGCGGGGCAACGGATGAGGACAGGTTTCGCATTCAACATCTCGGGCAGGGGATTGGCTGGGACTCATGCAATCGAAAGGTGAATCATGCCCGTGACGACCCCAAGGGTCTGCGTCATAATCGCCGCCCGCAATGCGGCGCGGACCATTCCCGTCGCCATCGCCTCGGCTTTGCGCGAGGCGGAGGTGGCGGAAGTCGTCGTGGTCGACGACGCCTCCACCGACGATACGCAGCATGTGGCGCGCGCCGCCGACGACGGCCGTGGCAGGCTTTCGGTGATGCGTCTCGACGTCAACCGAGGTCCGTCCTTCGCCCGCAACGCCGCGATCAAGGCCTCCGTTTCGCCTTTCCTCAGTATCCTCGACGCTGACGATTTCTTCCTCGAGGGCCGCTTCCGCCGGCTGTTCGCCAGCGCCGACTGGGATTTCGCCGCCGACAACATCATGCTGATCAGGGACGATGCGGCGAGCGACCTTACCAAGGTCGCGGCTCCGTCCTTCGCGCCCGAGCCGCAATTCCTCGATTTCGAGGGTTTCATCGAAGGCAACATCTCTCGCCGCCGCGTCCTGCGCGGCGAACTGGGCTTCCTCAAGCCTGTGATCAGCCGGGCATTCCTTGAGCGCCACGGGCTGAGCTATGACGAAAACCTGCGGCTCGGCGAGGATTACGAGCTCTATGCGCGCGCGGTCGCCTGCGGAGCGCGTTTCAAAATCATCAAGTCCTGCGGCTACGGCGCAATCGTGCGCGCCGATTCGCTGAGCGGCCGCCATAGGACGCAGGATCTGAAGCGCCTTGCCGACGCCGACCTGGCGCTGCTGGCGCTGGGCAACCTGCCGGAAGGCTCGAAGGCCGCGCTGCGGCGCCACGAACGCCATGTGCGCGACAAATACCGGCTGCGCAATTTCCTCGATGTGAAGGCGGAGCGCGGCCTGGCGTCGGCCGCCGCCTATGCCCTCGCCAGCCAGTCCAATCTGATCCCGATCGTTCGCGGCGTGGCCGCCGACAAGCTGGACGCGCTGTTCCGCCGCACCGGCATTGCTGCAAAGCAGCAAGTGCCTGCGATGCGCTTCCTGATGGCTGCGACAAGTGCTGCGGAAGAGTGATCCCGCGCAGCTCCGGCGGCCAGCTATTTTCTAAAAAAGTCCGCATTCCGAAACTACGCGGTTGCCTACTTGCCTCGAGAATGGCAGTCTATGTTGCGGTGCAGCAATTGCGAAAGGCCGATCGAATGGCTTCGATTTTTGGCTTCAGATCCAGGGACCCGGCCCGCGACCGGCAGACCGATCTCCAGCGACTGGATCGTCTGGCGAAGCTGTTCGACCAGATCGGCGCCGAGATCGAGGCGGAGAAGACCGGGCTGGAGAATCGCTACCGGTCGACGGCAGCCAACGCGGCCTTCCTGGTCGAGGCCATGGAGAATGGCTCCGCGTCGACAGATAAGTCGTCGGACGTCAGCGCGATGACCGGCGCGATCCTGAATTACGAGCGGCGCATCGCCGAACTCGCCCGACAGAAAGGCCTGATGAAGGAACTGCGCCATTCGCTTGACGCGATCGTCGATGAAGGTGCTGAGCAGGCCAGCGCGGCCGTAGGATTGGCGAGGTCGGCGGGACGAGCCTGAAAAGGCACGTCAACGCACGCGTCGTCGGTACCAGACAACAGAGGAGTTCAAAGGGCAAAGGATCAGAAGCGGCTCGCCTGAGGCGGGCCAGGAATGACTTTGGGTTGGGGCGGACAACACAAGGTGAGTTTGTTATGAACGCAGATCCCAACAACACCACGACCGCGGCGGCTTGCGGCATGTCGCGCGCGCACCCGAATGGGCCGCGTAGCTTTTGGCCAAGCCTCGCAAGCGCGCTGCTCGCAGTTACAGCAGCCGTTTTGGCGGTCCCGCATTCGGCGCATGCCGAGGATGCGCATGCGCAGGACATGCAAAGCGCGCCGTCCTTCGTCGACAATTTCTCGAATTTCGACCGTTCGCGCTGGTACGTCTCCGACGGCTGGAGCAACGGCAATCACCAGAACTGCATCTGGTCGAAGGATCTGGTCCGGCTTTCCGACGGCGTGCTTTCGCTCGGCTTCGAAAAACGCAAGCTCAAGGATCGCGAGTTCGCCTGCGCCGAGCTGCAGACCAAGCAGCGCTATGGCTACGGCGTCTATGAGGCGCGCATGAAGACGGACACCGGATCCGGCCTCAACGCCGCGTTCTTCACCTATATCGGGCCGCAGGACAAAAAGCCCTGGGACGAGATCGACTTCGAGGTTCTGACCAAGGATCCGTCGAAGGTCCAGGTCAACAGCTACATCCAGGGCAAGCCGAAGAACGGCAAGCTCGTCGATGTCGAAGGCGGCGCCGACAAGGGCTTCAATGATTATGGTTTCGTCTGGGAGAAGGACCGGCTGCGCTGGTATGTCAACGGCAAGCTGGTCAACGAGGTGACCAATCCGGACGAATTGCCGACCAATCCGCAGAAGATCTTCTTCAGCCTGTGGGGCAGCGACAAGCTGACCAACTGGATGGGCGCCTTCGCCGATCCCGGCCGCAAGGTGACCATGCAGGTCAAGCGCGTCGCCTTCACCGCTTTGGGCCAGCCATGCCAATTCCCGGAATCGCTGGCTTGCACCATAACTAACAGCAACTAGGCATGATCCCGAACCGAAGGTCATCCGATTTTTGCTTCGCTGACCCACGGTTCGGATATGATCATGCTCTAACGAATTAACCCGGGCCGGCCCCGGGGATATCTGAACTGGCCGGGTCGTTTTGCGGCCCGGCCTTAAACAGGAATAGAACCAAATGAATTTGACGGTGTTTGGAATTGGCTATGTCGGTCTCGTCCAGGCCGCGGTGCTTGCCGAGGTCGGGCATGAGGTGGTGTGCGTCGACATCGACGAGGCGAAGGTGGAGCGGCTCAACCAGGGCTTCATCCCGATTTTCGAACCCGGGCTCGAAACCCTCGTCAAGGAGAACCACGCCGCCGGCCGCATCCGCTTCACCACCGATGCGACCGCGGCCATCAAGCATGGCCAGATCCAGATGATCGCGGTCGGCACGCCGCCCGGCGAGGACGGCTCGGCCGACCTGAAATACGTGCTTGCCGTCGCCGAGGCCATCGGCCGCGAGATGGACGCACCCAAGATCGTCGTCGGCAAATCGACCGTGCCGGTCGGCACCTGCGAGAAGATCAAGGCGAAGATCGCCGAGACGCTGAAGAAGCGCGGCCGCGAGGATCTGAGCTTCGACGTCGCCTCGAATCCGGAATTCCTCAAGGAAGGCTCGGCGGTGGCCGACTGCATGAAGCCGGACCGCATCATCGTCGGCACGTCGAGCGAGGACACCGAGGCGATGATGCGCGAGCTCTACGCGCCGTTCAACCGCAACCACGAGAAGATGATCGTGATGGACGTGCGCAGCGCCGAATTCACCAAATATGCGGCCAACTGCATGCTGGCGACCAAGATCAGCTTCATGAACGAGATGGCCAATCTCGCCGAACAGTTGGGCGCCGACATCGAGGAGGTGCGCAAGGGCATCGGCAGCGATCCGCGCATCGGCTACCACTTCATCTATCCCGGCCTCGGCTATGGCGGCTCCTGCTTTCCCAAGGATGTGCGCGCGCTGATCAAGACCGCCGAGGGCGTCAAGTTCGACGCCAAGCTGCTGCGCGCCGTCGAGGAGCGCAACAACGCGCAGAAATCGGTGTTGTTCGACAAGGTCGACCGCTACTTCCAGGGCAGTCTCAAGGGCAAGACCTTCGCCGTCTGGGGACTTGCCTTCAAGCCGAATACCGACGACATGCGCGAGGCCCCGTCGCGCACGCTGATGGAGGCGTTGTGGGCGGCCGGCGCCAAGGTGCAGGCCTATGATCCGGAGGCCATGCAGGAATGCCAGGCCATTTACGGCCTGCGCGAGGACCTTCTGCTCTGCGGCACCAAGGAAGCGGCCCTGCGCGGCGCCGACGCGCTGCTGATCTGCACCGAATGGAAGAGCTTCAGGGCTCCTTCCTTCGACGCGCTCAAGGACGCGCTTACGACACCGGTCATCTTCGACGGCCGCAACCTCTACGACCCGAAGGTCATTGCCCGCTACGGCATCGAATACCACTCGATCGGCAGGATGGCGGCATGACGATGTCCGCGGCCAGCTTCCCGCCAGACGGTTCCGGCGAACGACAATGGGACCGGCAATGATGGGGCCCCGACAATGATTTGGGGGCCGACAATGATCGCGCGCGTTTCGGGAAAGGGTTCGATCCGATGGTGATGGACGTTCAGCCCGAAAAAATCGCCAACGAGCATTTCGATCTCGTCGTCATCGGTTCCGGTTTCGGTTCAGCCTTTTTCCTGCATGAGTTCCTGAAGCGGCGCAAAGCCCGCGCCCTGGTGCTGGAATGGGGCCGCCACAACACGCATGAATGGCAGCTCAACCAGAACGCCAACACCGACATAGACGACGAGAGCACCTACAAGACCGACAATGCCGACAAGCCGTGGAACTATACGATCGGCCTCGGCGGCGGCACCAACTGCTGGTTCGCGCAGACGCCGCGCTTCCACCCCAACGACTTCAAGCTGAAGAGCACCTACGGCGTCGGCAACGACTGGCCGATCAGCTATGACGATCTCGAGCCGTTCTATTGTGATGCCGAGGAGGTCATGTCGATTTCCGGCGATCCCGACATGGCCCGGATGCTGCCGCGCTCGCGGCCGTTCCCGCAGCCGCCGCATCGCATGTCGGCGCCTGATCGGATGATGAAGGCGGCGCAGCCGGAGCAGCATTTCGTCATGCCGACCGCCCGTGCGCGAGTGGCAACGGCGCAGCGCACCTCTTGCTGCGCCAACCTCAGGTGCTGGCTGTGCCCGGTCGACGCCAAGTTCACCGTCAATAATGGCCTGATGCACGTCTTCGAGCACGCGGAC
>NZ_RZSC01000196.1:0-9160 GCF_003998155.1 Mesorhizobium sp. M1E.F.Ca.ET.063.01.1.1 | reverse complement strand
ACAGGATGGGCGGCTAGAACCTTACTCCGCACTCAACCCGTAGCGCTCGACGACTTCGGCGTTGATCAGCTTCGCGTGCAGCGTCATCAGCACGATCTGGGCATCGAAGCTGTCGCCGGCTTCGAGCGCGGCCTCGATGCGGCGCTCGGCTTCCAGCGTCGGCTCTCTGCCATTGGCCTGCTCGAACACCTCCGGTCCGGCGACGCAATAGCTGCAAAGCTGCGCCACCGATTGATAGGCCTGAAGCGGCGGCTCGTCCGGCCAGCGGTCGTTCATCAAATTGACGATGGTGAGTTTAACTCCCTCTGGCACCAAGGCCGGATGCAGGTCCGCCTGGCGCAGGGCGTCGTCGAGTTGGCGCAGGTCGCCGGAGCGGCCGAACATACCGAGGAAGCCGAGTGAAGAGCGCCGTTTCGCCATGGATTGCCGCTCCTTCGTAGGACCGCCGAGATCGGGCTTATCTGTAGACGCCCCGCGGCCGAAACAAGGGCCATGACAAAGGGCGGCCCGCCGGATAGCGGACCGCCCTTCGATTTTCGCCGTGCTCTGAATTCAGTGGTTGTCGCGCGGCACGCCGCTGGTATGCGCGACGTCCTGGTACTTCACCGCCGGCTTCAGCACCATGCCGGCCGAGAACTGGTCGACCATGCCGCGCTGGATCTCCTGCCAAGGCGTCTGGTGCTTGGGATAGTGATAGCCGCCATTGCCCTGCAGCTCGGCCTGCCGCCTGGCGATCTCCTCGTCGCTGACGAGGATGTTGGCCGTGCCCTTCTTCAGGTCGATGCGGACGCGGTCGCCGGTCTTGAGCAGTGCCAGGCCGCCGCCGACGGCGGCTTCCGGCGAGGCGTTGAGGATCGACGGTGAGCCGGACGTGCCGGACTGGCGACCGTCGCCGATGCAGGCCAGCGAATGGATGCCCTTCTTGATAAGGTAGGCCGGCGGCTGCATGTTGACCACCTCGGCGCCGCCCGGATAACCGACCGGACCGGCGCCGCGCATGAACAGGATGGTGTGCTCGTCGATGCCCTGCGCCGGATCGTCGATGCGGGCGTGGTAATCCTCCGGGCCGTCGAAGACCATGGCGTTGCCTTCGAAGGCCTCGGGGTCGTTCGGGTTGGAGAGATAACGCTCGCGGAATTCCGGCGAGATGCCGCTGGTTTTCATGATCGCGGAATCGAACAGATTGCCCTTGAGATTGATGAAGCCGGCATTGGCCTTGAGCGGCTTGGCGGCGCTGCTGATCACATCCGGGTTCTCGTTGGCGGCATCCCTGCAATTGTCGCCCATGGTCTTGCCGTTGACGGTGATCGCATCGGGGTGCGGCAGCAGGCCGCCCTTCATCAGCTCGGCCACCACCGCCGGCACGCCGCCGGCATGGTGATAGTCCTCGCCGAGATATTCGCCCGTCGGCTGCAAGTTGACCAGGAGCGGAATGTTGAGGCCGACATTCTGCCAGTCGTCATTGTCGAGCGGCACGCCGAGATGACGGGCAATGGCGTTGAGGTGGATCGGCGCGTTGGTCGAGCCGCCGATGGCCGAGTTGACGACGATGGCGTTTTCGAAGGCCTTGCGGGTCATGATGTCGGACGGCTTCAGGTCCTCATGCACCATCTCGACAATGCGCCTGCCCGTCTCGTAGCCCATCTGGCCGCGCTCGCGATAGGGCGCGGGGATGGCGGCCGAGCCCGGCAGCTGCATGCCGAGCGCCTCGGCCAGCGAGTTCATCGTGGTGGCGGTGCCCATGGTGTTGCAATAGCCGGTCGACGGCGCCGAGGAGGCGACGATGTCCATGAACTCGTCATAGTCGATCTCGCCCGCCGACAGCCGTTGGCGCGATTCCCAGACGATGGTGCCGGAACCCGTGCGCTTGCCCTTGTGCCAGCCGTTGAGCATCGGACCGACCGAAAACGCGATCGCCGGAATGTTGACGGTGGCCGCCGCCATCAGCAGCGCGGGCGTGGTCTTGTCACAGCCGATGGTGAGCACGACGCCATCGATCGGATAGCCGTAAAGCACCTCGACCAGGCTGAGATAGGCGAGGTTGCGGTCGAGCGCCGCGGTCGGGCGCTTGCCGGTCTCCTGGATCGGATGGCACGGGAACTCGAACGGGATGCCGCCCATGGACACGATGCCTTCGCGCACGCGCTTGGCGAGCTCGAGATGGTGACGATTGCAGGGCGAGAGATCGGAGCCGGTCTGGGCGATGCCGATCAGCGGCTTGCCCGACATCAGCTCGGCGCGCGTCAGCCCGTAATTCAGGTAACGCTCGAGATAGAGCGCCGTCATGCCCGGATTGTCGGGATTGTCGAACCACTCCTGCGAGCGAAATTTCTTCTTCTTGGTGGGGGCGCCTGCCATCGTGGTCTCCGTATTTGTATGACAAATCGATATGCCAATGCGCTCATGCAGGCAAGAGGTACAAGCGCCGCGACCCCGCACTTTGGTGCGATAGACAGATAAAGGGCCGCGCGCTACGACCAATGGGCATCAGCAATGCGGGAGGTCTTGATGGCTTTGGTGATCGAAGGCGAGGAACGCATCGCCGCACCTGTCGAGAAAGTGTGGAAAGCCCTCAACGACCCGGGCATCCTCAAGGAGGCCATTCCCGGCTGCCAGAGCCTGGAGAAGAAATCGGACACCGAGATGGCCGCGACGGTGGTGCTGAAGATCGGGCCGATCAAGGCGACCTTCAACGGCGAGGTCACATTGAAGAACCTCAAGCCGCCGCATTCCTACACCATCCGGGGCGAAGGCAAGGGCGGCATTGCCGGTTTCGCCAAGGGCGGCGCCGACGTGACGCTGACCGCCGACGGCGCGGACACGACAGTGCTCAAATACGCAGCCAAGGCCGATGTCGGCGGCAAGATCGCCCAGCTCGGCAGCCGGCTGATCGAATCGACCTCGAAGAAGCTCGCCGGGCAGTTCTTCACGACGTTCGGCAACAGGGTGGGGAACGGCTGAGCCGTCCCTACTCGAACACGATCGAGGGTACGGCGGCTTCCGCCGCGCCGCGTTCCTCCTGAACCCTCTCCCAGACCCTCGAGGCGATGTCGCGATAGATCTTCGCCTCGGCGCCGTCGGGCTTCGAAACCACGACCGGGGCGCCGGCGTCCGAACTCTCGCGAATGCCCATTTCGAGCGGCACTTCGCCCAGGAAGGTGACGCCGAGCCGTTCAGCCTCGCGGCGCGCGCCGCCATGGCCGAAAATATCGTAGCGTTTGCCGGTGTCGGGCGCGAGGAAATAGCTCATGTTCTCGACGATACCGAGCAGCGGCACGTCGACCTTCTTGAACATGTTGAGGCCCTTGCGGGCGTCGATCAGCGCCAGATCCTGCGGCGTCGAAACGATAACGGCGCCGGCGAGCGGCACCTGCTGCGCCATGGTGAGCTGGGCGTCGCCGGTGCCGGGCGGCATGTCGACGACCAGTATGTCGAGCGCGCCCCACTCGACCTCGCGCAGCATCTGCGTCAGCGCCGACATCACCATCGGGCCGCGCCAGATCATCGGCGTCTCCTCGTCGACGAGGAAGCCCATCGACATCACCTTGAGGCCGTAATTCTGCATCGGCCTCAGGATCTTGCCGTCAACGGTCTGCGGCCGGCCGTGGATGTTGAGCAGCCTCGGCATCGACGGTCCGTAGATGTCGGCATCGAGCACGCCGACCTTCAGGCCGTTCGCGGCAAGGCCGAGCGCCAGGTTGACGGCGGTGGTCGATTTGCCGACGCCGCCCTTGCCGGACGCGACGGCGATGATCGCATCGATGCCGGGCACGCCGCGCTTGCCGTGGCTGTGCGAAGCGGGCGCCTGCGGGGCGGAACGCTGCGGAGCGGGCCGTTGCGCCGGGCGCGGCGGAACCGGCGCTTCCATGCCGCCGCCTTTCTTCTCGGCCGTCAACGCGACAACGGCGTTGGCGACACCGGGAATGGCTTTGACGGTGCGTTCGGCGGCGGCGCGCAGCGGCTCCAGTTCCTGCGCGCGGGCGGCGGGAACGGTGATCGAGAAGAACACCTTGGAATCGGCGATGAAAATTTCGGAGACCAGGCCGAGGTCGACGATATTGCCGGTGAAATCCGGCCCGTTGACCGTCTTCAGGTGCTCGATGACGGTTTCCTTGGTGACGGTCATGATCTTTCCTCGGGGTTTGGCATTCCAGATAGTGCAGTTCTCGGAGAGAACCAAGCCGTGGAGCAATGGCTCTTCCGATGTGCCTCGGAAATCGACGGATGGTGTCGGCTTGCCGACCGGCCGAAACCGGTTTCAGGCTCGGTCATAGATAAACGGGGCACCCGCGCTATTTCGATTGCCATCAACATCGGCACGACAACCGTCAAAGGAGACAGTCATGCTCGAAAACAGCAACGCAACGGCCAATCTCGCGGTCAAGGACCTGGAGAAGGCAAAGGCCTTCTATGAAGGAACGCTCGGCCTCAAGCAGGTCGACGACATGGCCGGCGAGCTGATCGTCTACAAAAGCGGCGACACGGTCATCAATGTCTATCATTCGCAATTCGCCGGCACCAACAAGGCGACGGCGGTGACCTGGGCGGTCGGCGGCCAGATCGAGCCCATCGTCAAGTCCCTGAAGTCGAAGGGCGTCAGCTTCGAGCACTACGAAATGCCCGGCCTGACCCTCGAGGGCGATATTCATGTCGGCTACGACATGAAAGTCGCCTGGTTCAAGGATCCGGACGGCAACATTCTAAATCTCGTGGGCAAATAGCTTCGCCCGCAGAAGCAGGCAGGCCGCATCATCCGGCCAGCCTCGTGGCGAAATAGGTGAGCGCGGAAATCCCTGCCGTCGCCGGCAAAGTGATCACCCATGCGACGACGATGTTGCCGGCTATGCCCCAGCGCACAGCCGAGACGCGGCGGGCGGCGCCCACGCCGATGATGGCGCCGGTGATGGTGTGGGTGGTCGACACCGGGACGCCGAGCCAGGTAGCCGCGAACAGGGTGATGGCGCCGCCGGTCTCGGCGCAAAAACCCTGCATCGGGTTCAGCCGAGTGATCTTCGAGCCCATCGTGTGAACGATGCGCCAACCACCGAGCAGCGTACCCAGCGCCAGTGCCGATTGGCAGGTGATGACCACCCAAAGCGGCACGTAGAAGGTCTGGCCGAGCATGCCTTGCGAATAGAGCAGCACGGCGATGATGCCCATGGTCTTTTGCGCGTCGTTGCCGCCGTGGCCCAGTGAATAGAGCGAGGCCGAGAAGAACTGAAGCACGCGGAAGGCGTTGTCGACGGCGAATGGGGTCTGGCGCACGAACAGCCAGGAAACGACGAGGACAAGGACGAGCGCCAGCGCGAAACCGGTTGCCGGCGAGAGCACGATCGCCGCGACCGTCTTGCCTAGCCCGGACCAGACGATGGCCCCCAGGCCGGCCTTGGCGACGCCGGCGCCGACGAGACCGCCGATCAGCGCGTGCGAACTGCTCGACGGAATGCCCGCGATCCAGGTGACGATATTCCAGACGATGGCGCCGACCAGCGCGGCAAAGATCACCGCCGGCGTCACGATCTCGGCGTTGACAATGCCTTTGCCCACAGTCTCGGCGACATGCAGGCCGAAGAACAGGAAGGCGATGAAATTGAAGAACGCCGCCCAGAACACCGCATAGTGCGGCCTGAGCACGCGGGTGGAAACGATAGTCGCGATCGAGTTGGCGGCGTCGTGCAGGCCGTTGAGGAAATCGAAGAACAGCGCGACGGCGACGAGGCCGATCAGCAGGGAAAAGGCGATGCTGGCGTCCATCGCCTATACGTTCTCGATCACGATGCCGCTGATCTCATTGGCGACGTCCTCGAAACGGTCGACCACCTTTTCCAGCTCACCATAGATTTCGCTGCCGATGAGATAGGCCATGGGATCGCTGCGGCCATGCCGCTTGAAGAGGTCCTTCAGACCCTGCTCGTGCAGATCGTCAGCCCGCCCTTCGACGCGCATGACCTCCTCGGCGATGGCGTTCAGCCGTACCGTGTTTGCCCCAACCTTGCCGAGCAGCGGGATCGCCTCCGCGATCAGCCGGGCGGCTTGGACGATGATACCGCCCATCTCCTGCATCAGCGGATCGAATTCCTTCTTCTCGAACAGCTTCACGGTCTTGACCGTCTTGTGCATCATGTCGATGGCGTCATCCATGGACTGGATCAGGTCTTTGATGTCGCCGCGGTCGAACGGGGTGATGAACGAGCGCCTGACGGCAAGCAGCACCTCCGCGGTGATGCCGTCCGCTTCGTCCTCGAGATCGACGACCTTCTGACACCAACGGTCGGTGTCCTTGCCCTGGAGAAGCTGCTCGAGCGCCTCGGCGCCGCCAACCACCGTGCGCGAATGCCGTTCGAACAGGTCGAAGAAGCGATCCTCGCGCGGCAACAGCTTGCGAAACCAACCCAGCATGTCATCCTCCCTGCTTCCGCCTATCCCACATAACGCCTTGCGCGGCGCGGGAAAACAGATAGCCGGCTCAAAAATGTGGACGATGCGGCCTTCAAGCGCTTCTTGCGAAGCAAGGCAATTTCCCCGACTTTGGGGGAACGCCGAGACCGGATGACATGATCGACAAGCTGGAATTCTTCATCGCTTTAGCCAAGGAAGAGCATTTCGGCCGGGCGGCGGAGATGTGCGGCGTCACCCAACCGACGTTGTCGGCCGGCATCAAGCAACTGGAGGAGCAACTCGGCGTCATGCTTGTGCTGCGCGGCTCGCGTTTCCAGGGGCTGACGCCGGAAGGCAAGCAGGTGCTGGGATGGGCGCGCCGCATCGTCGGCGATTCGAGGGCGATGCGGGAGGAGATGCGGGCGGCGCGGCGCGGTTTGTCCGGCCGCATTCGCATCGCGGCGGTCCCCACCGCTTTGGCCATGGTGGCGCGGCTTACAACCCCGTTCCGCGAGAAGCATCCGGGCGTCACCTTCTCGGTGCTGTCGCGCACCTCGATCGAGGTGCTGACACTGCTCGGCAATCTCGATATCGATGCCGGCATCACTTATCTCGACAACGAGCCTCTCGGCCGGGTGACCAGCGTGCCGCTCTATGACGAGCGCTACCAGCTGATCACGGCGATCGGAAACCCCTATTCCGACCGCGACAAAGTGTCGTGGGCCGAGATCAGCCAGCTGCCGCTCTGCCTTCTGACGCCGGATATGCAGAACCGCCGCATCATCGACCAGCATCTGGCGGAAGCGGGCGTCCAGGTGTGGCCGACGCTGGAATCCAACTCGATGATCGTCTTGTTCTCACATATCCGGACCGGCAAATGGTCGTCGATCATGCCGCTTAACCTTGCGGAAACATTCGGCTTTTCCGAACCGATCCGGGCCATTCCGATCGTCGAGCCGGATGCCAGCCACACGGTGGGGCTGGTGGCGGCACCGCGCGAGCCGCATACGCCGCTGGTGCAGGCGCTGCTGGACGAGGCAATGGCGCTGGCAGACGATTTCCGCGCCCACCGCTAGGTTAGACAATGCGGACCGATCGTCTTTGATAGAAATTTTCTATCGATCGACGGGACGGCTTTATTGATCTCGGGGGTTTCCTCTGATTTCGTAAGGACTTAGCGATATTGCGTCCTGTGTATGTCGTTGCCCCAAAACCGCTCTATATTTGGGGTGACATACATTAGGTCGCCAACGACCAGGGAGGGCGCTGCATGCCGATGCAGCCTGCAAGTACCGAGATCGCGTCGCGCACGGCGGCGATCGTCAATGAGTTGAAGGGCCTCGAAGGCCCCTTGCTGCCGATCCTCCATGAACTCCAGGAAGAGTTCGGCCATGTGCCGCAGGCCGCCCTGCCGGTTATTGCCGACGGGCTGAACCTGTCCAGGGCCGAAGTCCACGGCGTCGTCACGTTCTATCATGATTTCCGCGCCCGGCCGGCCGGCCGGCATGTCTTGAAGCTCTGCCAGGCGGAAGCCTGCCAGTCGATGGGTTCGGAGGCGGTCGCCGCCAAGGTCAAGCAGTTGCTCGGCATCGATTTCCACGAGACCGCCCGCGACGGATCGGTTACACTGGAGCCGGTCTATTGCCTCGGGCTTTGCGCCTGCTCGCCATCGGCAATGCTGGACGGCGAAGTGATCGGCCGGCTCGATGACGAGAAGATCGAAGAGATTGTCGCGGAGGTGCGTTCATGATCCCGCGCATCTATATTCCCGCGGATTCCGGCGCGCTGGCGCTTGGCGCCGAAAAGGTCGCCAAAGCGATCGAGAAGGAGCTCAAGGAGCGCGGCGTCGAAGCCAAGATCGTGCGCAACGGCTCACGCGGCGCCTATTTCCTGGAGCCGATGGTCGAGGTGGCGACAGCCGAGGGTCGCGTCGCCTACGGGCCGGTGAAGCCATCTGACGTCAAAAGCCTGTTCGACAGCGGCTTCCTCAAGGGCGGCCCGCACAAGCGCTGGCTCGGCGCACCCGACAAGATTCCCTTCCTCGCCAAGCAGACCCGGCTGACCTTCGCGCGCTGCGGCGTCATCGATCCGCTGTCGCTCGACAGCTACAAGTCGCATAGCGGGCTGAGCGGCCTGCAGAATGCTGTGGCGATGGCGCCCCCCGACATCGTGAAACAGGTGACCGAATCCGGCCTGCGCGGCCGCGGCGGCGCCGGCTTCCCGACCGGCATCAAGTGGAAGACGGTGCTGGATACCAAATCCGACCAAAAATACATCGTCTGCAACGCCGACGAGGGCGACAGCGCCACTTTCGCCGACCGCATGATCATGGAAGGCGATCCCTTCGTGCTGATCGAAGGCATGGCGATCGCCGGCATCGCCACCGGCGCGACCAAGGGTTTCGTCTATATCCGCTCGGAATATCCGCATGCGGTGGCGACGATGAACAAGGCCGTCGCGATCGCCCGCAAGGCCGGCGTGCTCGGCGCCAATGTGCTCGGCTCGCCCAATGCCTTCGACATGGAGATCCGCGTCGGCGCCGGCGCTTATGTCTGCGGCGAGGAAACCTCGCTGTTGAACAGCCTTGAAGGCAAGCGCGGCGTGGTGCGCGCCAAGCCGCCGCTGCCGGCGATTCAAGGCTTGTTCGGCAAGCCGACGGTGATCAACAACGTCATTTCGCTGGCCTCGGTGCCGATCATCATGGACAAGGGCGCCGCATACTACAAAGATTTCGGCATGGGCCGCTCGCGCGGCACGATCCCGATCCAGATCGCCGGCAACG
>NZ_RZSC01000195.1:0-9181 GCF_003998155.1 Mesorhizobium sp. M1E.F.Ca.ET.063.01.1.1 | reverse complement strand
GGCGAGCGTGCCCGGTTCGAAACGCGGGCGTCGGAATTGGCAGGGCAAAAGGCGCTTCTGAAGAGCCAGACACAGCAAATCGAGCGTCAGCTCGAGGGCCTGAAGGCCCAGCAGGTGGCGATGGATGAATCGGCGGCGTTGCTCGGCCGCGACCTGACGGACGTGGATGCTCTCTATTCGAAGAAACTGGTTTCGAAAGAGCGGTTGAGCAATGTGAGACTGGACGCGACACGGGCCAAAGGCGAGTCCGGCCGGCTGGCGGCGGCGGTCGCGGAAGCCCAGACCAAGATCAGCGAGACCGAGCTGCAAATCCTGCAGCTCGATGAAAAAAGGCGCAGCGATGTGACGACCGAGTTGCGCGAAACGGAAGCCAAGCGGACCGAACTCAACGAACGCAGGATCGTCGCTCTGGACGAACTGACCAAGACGGAAATCCGCGCCCCGCAATCCGGAACCATACAACAGTCCACCGTCCACACGGTGGGTGGTGTAGTCGCCCCCGGGGAGTTGCTGATGACGATCGTCCCCGATGCGGACAATCTTGTCGTGGACGCGCTCATTCCTCCGCCTCGAGTGGACGACGTTCGTTCCGGCCAACCGGTCTCGATCCGCTTTCCGGCTTTCGATGGCGGCACGACACCCGCCTGCCAGGGCACGGTGAAGTGGATTTCCGCGGACCTGATCAAGGACCAGCAGCGCCAGGTTTCGTATTTCTCGGCGCGCATCGGCGTCGAAAACAAGGCTGACTGCCTGACAGACGCCAAGGAGCTCAAGCCGGGGATGCCGGCCGAGGTCCATATCAGCACGGACCGGCACAGCGTCTGGTCTTATCTGCTGAAGCCGCTTACCGATCAGATGTCACGCGCTTTCCGCTAGCGGGCACCAGCCCGTTACGGTCGGTCACATTTGCGCAAAATCGGCGCTCATTTGGCATAGCGCAAAGAGGCGGCCCATCGCGGCGGCTAAGGAGTGGCCCGCACCTTTCTCTTCAACGACATCGCGACGATCGCGAAGGACGGTGCGCTTTCGATGCGGCGGCTCGCTCAGCTCGCCGCGCTTGCCTCGGTCGGACGGTAGCCCAGTCGCAAGCAATCCGATCCACGAAGCTGTCTCAAATCACATGCCTGGCTCTTGCTCCCGGAAATTCGCCGGGGCTTCCTCCCGTTGGCAGCTCCATCAAAATGACCGATGGGCCGCGACGTTCTTTTCGCCCCACCGGGTCAGCTTGTCGCCGGGGTCCACGCCAACCCAGCCAACCAGTCGTGCCGCCATCTCGACGATCATCGCCTCGATCGAAGCCGGCTTGACATAGAATGGCGGCACGGGCGGTGCGATGATCGCTCCAATCCGCGTCAATCTCAGCATCGCATCCAGATGCCCTTCGTGCAGAGGCGCCTCGCGCGGTACGACCACCAGCCGGCGCCTCTCCTTCAGGACGACGTCGGCCGCCCTGGTCAGAAGGTTGTCGCCCAAGCCGTGCGCCATCGCCGCAAGGGTCCGCATCGAGCAGGGCACGACGATCATGCCGTCCGTTCTGAACGAGCCGCTGGCGATCGGCGCTGCCAGGTCCTGGTGGTTGTGGGTGTGGTTGGCGAGTGAAGCAAGCTGCGCCAGTCCGTCGGCGCCAAGCTCGTAAGCGATGGTCATGCGCGCGCTTTTTGAGACGACAAGATGCGTTTCCGCACCAGCTCTGACCAGTTGGCGTATGGTCTCAAGCGCAAGCACCGAGCCGGACGCGCCGGTCACCCCCACGATTATCCGTTTGGTCATTTTCGCACCGAACCGCTTGCCTGAGGAAAAAGCTCATCCCAGCGCTCGGAAACTCTTTCAACGATGTGAGACGACATCCTTAGCTCCTTCCCCCACTCGCGCGATGTCTCGGACCCGATCTTGCGCGTGGCGTCGAATCCGATTTTTCCTCCAAGCCCTTCCAGCGGCGACGCGAAATCGAGGGAGTCCATAGGGGTACGATCCAGCTTCATCAGATCGCGCGAGAAATCCATGCGGGTGGCGACCGCCCACATCACGTCCGACCACGACCGGATGTCGATGTCGTCGTCCACCACGACGACCATCTTGGTCATCGAGAACTGCGGCAACAGCGACCAGAACCCCATCATCACGCGCCGCGCCTGACCGGCATATTTCTTGACGATCGATATGACCGCAATCCTGTAGGAACAGGCTTCCGGCGGAAGCCAGACGTCGAGAATTTCCGGTATCTGCTGGCGCAGCAGAGGCTTGAAGACGTCGAGCAGCGCCTCGGCAAGGACGGACGGCTCGTCGGGCGCGCGCCCGGTGAACGTCGTGAGATAGTTTGCCCCGTCCCTCACGCGAATACGCTTGAGCTTGAAGACGGGAAAATGCTCCGCGCCGTTATAGTATCCGGTGTGGTCGCCGAAGGGACCTTCCTTCGCCGTTTCATTGGGTGAAACGGTTCCCTCGAGCACGATCTCGGAACTGGCGGGGACATGGAGCTCGATGCTCTTGCATGGCGACAGTCCAACCCGTCGATCGTTGATCATCCCGGACAGAGCCAGTTCCGACACGCCTTCGGGCGCCGGCATTACCGCTGCTATCAATGTGGCGGGATCCGCGCCGATGACGACGGCGACGGGCATCTCGAGCCCCCTCGCCCGCCACATGCGATGGTGGGCCGCGCCGCCCCGCATGGGCAGCCATCTTATGATCGCCCGGTCACGGGCGATGACCTGCATCCGGTATATGCCCAGATTGTATTTGCCGGGATCATCCTCGCCCGGCGGCCGGGTGACGACCACAGGCCATGTGATGAGAGGACCGGCATCCTCCGGCCAGCAGGTCTGGATGGGAAGGATTGCGAAATCCGGTTCCGCGTCCCTCCATAGTCTTGACGACGAAACGATCTTCGGGCGCGCCGCCAGCGCACCACGCGCGGCGGAGAACATGTGGCGGGCCTGACGCAAGTTTTGCGGAGCTTGAGGGGACCTCATCCACGCCAGCAGAGCGCCGAGAGTCTCGAGCCCGCGAATGTCCGTGCCCAGCCCCCATGCGACGCGCTCGCGCGTCCCGAAAATGTTTGCCACGGCCGGAAAGGACGAACCGGTCCCCTGGTCGTCGATCGGCATGGTCATGCGCAGCGCCGGCCCGTGCGCCGCGATCACCCTCTTGTGTATCTCCGTCAATTCGAAACGCGTCGAGACCGGGGCGCGGATTTCCCGAAGCTGGCCCTTCACTTCCAGGTGCGAAAGAAAGGAGCCGAGATCGGAGAACTGGGGAAGAAGGCGATAATGCATGGCGAAGTCCGGCACGACCGGTCCGTCGGCGACATTCTTCTCACACGGCGGCCGCCCGAAAACTTTGCGCTAGGTCAAAGAAGCGATCGTTTCCGCACGATATGAGGAATTCAGCGGTCCACTCGCCTGAGGGGCTGGTCGATATCGGGAAGACGTTCAGAATGGCCAACAATCTAATCAACGGCACCCTTGAAACATGCCGGTCGGCAATCGCCTTTTTCAGGGACCGCGGACGAAGCAAGGCAGCGAGAAGGGAATTCTGGGCCCTTGGGCTGGAAGAGTGCACGGGCATGCTGAACGACATCGGCATGTCGCCCGGCGAATTCGATGACGCCATGCATCTGCCTTATGCCGCGCAGGATTTCCTCACTTTGGCGATGCTTTCGGTCGGGATCGATCCCGATGACTTCCAAACGCTGGAATTCGCGCAGGACCGCTTCATGTCCCGAACCTGCATCACATGTCCCCACCGCCGCAGATGTCACGATCATATGGAGGCCTTCGATTTCGAAAGCCACTATCGCGATTTCTGCCCCAACGCGGATAATTTTTCGAAGCTTCTCGGCAAGAAATGCGATGCCTAGCTGGCCGTAAGAGATCTGCCATGATCGAATATAGAACGGACAGCGCTTGAAGATGCGGCCGCCAAACGCCGAGCCAATGTTGCCGGGATTTGTTCGCCGCCTGTTTCCGACAGTCGCAGGACTGCCTCTCGGTCCGTTGCTGACATTGTCCTTGCGCGCGCTTGCCGGACGGCGTCCTGGCCTTTTCGAGCGCTTGGGCGAATACCGTTCGGCCTGCTTCGTCATCGATCCCGTGGACCTCGCATTCGCATTCCGCGTGACCCCGGACGGACAGCGATCCAGTGTCCGCGTCGTGAGCAAGGATGAGGCTGCTCGATCGGACGTGCTGATCAGAGGGCCGCTTTTGACCCTGTTGGGCCTGCTTGACGGCACGCTTGACGGCGATGCGATGTTCTTCAGCCGCATCATCTCGATAAGCGGGCGCACGGAAGCGGTGCTCGCCTTGAGGAACACGATAGAGGATGCCGAGCTTCGTCCGGCGGACCTGCTCGGACTGCGCGGCATCCTTGCCCGCTGTGTCGATACGGGTGTCCTTGGCGCCCTGGGCGTCGCCCGCCGATTGGCCGACAACAGCGCCAGAGAGGCGCGGGAAACATGACGACACGCATGGAACTTGTCTGTCCGGCGGGAACTCCCGCGACGTTGAGAGCAGCCGTCCAGGCGGGCGCGGATGCGGTTTATTGCGGATTTCGCGATGAAACCAACGCCCGCAATTTTCCCGGGCTCAACTTCTCTCGGAACGAACTCGCCGAGGGCGTGCGCTTCGCCCACGACCATGGCAGCAAGGTTCTGGTCGCGATCAATACCTTCGCGCGCGTCGACGATGTCGACACCTGGAAGAAGGCAGCGGACATGGCCGCCGAAAGCGGCGCGGATGCCATCATAGCCGCCGACTTCGCCGTCCTCGATCATGTGGCAAGGAACCACAAGCAAATCCGTCTTCATCTGTCGGTGCAGGCTGCCGCGGCGACGCCGGAAGCGATCGGCTTCTATGCGGCTCAGTTCGGCATTCGCCGCGTCGTGCTTCCAAGGGTTCTGTCACTCCAGGAGATAGCCGCGCTGAACCGCGCGATCGACGTCGAAACCGAAGCCTTCGTTTTTGGCGGTCTTTGCGTGATGATCGAGGGTCGCTGCTATCTCTCTTCATATGCGACGGGCAAATCGCCGAATCTCAACGGTGTCTGCTCGCCACCCGAGATGGTGAGCTATGACGAAGAGCCGAGCGGCACAACGGCGCGGCTGTCGGGCTTCACGATCGATCGATATGAGCGCGGCCAGCCGGTGGGTTATCCCACTCTCTGCAAGGGCAAATTCAAAGCCGACGGCAAGACGTCCCATCTGTTCGAGGATCCCGTCAGCCTGAACGCCGGCGGCATGATTTCAGGCTTGAAGGCCGCCGGGGTGACTGCGCTGAAAATCGAAGGGCGCCAGCGCGGCAAAGGCTATGTAAGCGAGGTCGTGCGCGCCTTCAGAAAGGCCGTCGACGCGGTCGAAAAGGGCGGCGACGCGGTCGACATCGATCGGCTTCTCGCTGGCCAGTCGGAAGGGGCTCGGCAGACCGCGGGAGCCTACGAGAAGAAATGGAGATAGCCGGTGTCCGAAATCGCGCTGACGCTTGGACCGGTCTTCTTCCACTGGCCCCCCGACCGTCTCCTGGATTTCTACCGCAGGATAGCGGACGAGGCCCCGATCGAGCGCGTTCACGTCGGTGAAGTCGTCTGCGGCAAGCGGATGCCGTTTTCGGATCCCGCATGGCCGGCGATCATCGAACGGCTTGAGCGTGGAGGCAAACAGGTGGTGCTGTCCACACTGGCGGCGCCGGCAACCGTGCGGGAACGCAGAAGCGTCGAGGATCTTTGCGGAGAGGACAGGCTGGTCGAGATCAACGACGTGTCCGGCCTGCCGTCACGCTCCGGCAAACCCTTCGTCACGGGTCCGTTCCTGAACGTCTACAACGAGGCTTCCGCGAAATTCCTGATCCAGCTCGGCGCGCAGACAATATGCCCGCCCGTGGAATTGTCGTTTGCAGCGATCGGCGTCATGTCCTTGAAATGTCCGGAGGCTGAGTTCGAGATCTTTGCGTTCGGGCGGTTGCCGCTCGCCCTTTCCGGACGGTGTTATCACGCTCGGATCCACGGCCTTCATAAGGATTCATGCCAGTTCACCTGCGAAAAGGATCCCGATGGTCTCTCCGTCGATACGCTCGACGACCAGCAATTCCTCGCCATCAACGGCGTACAGACCCTTTCCAATCAGGTGCAGGCTTTCTGCCCCACCCCCGCCGCACTCGCCGCCAAGGGCATCAGGCGCCTGCGTTTGTCCCCCCAGACATGCGACATGGTGGAGGTAGCGAGGATATATAGACGGCTGGCCGACGGCAAAGAGGAGCCGAAGGATGCCCGCTTCGCCCTTTCGTGCCTCGATCTGCCTGGCATCCTGGTCGACGGGTACGCCCATGCCAGGCCCGGTTGGCAGGCAACCGCGACGGCCTGACGGCAATGACCCGGATTGCGATCGTGACCATCTCCGACCGTGCAAGCCGCGGCGAGTACGACGATCTTGGCGGACCGGCAATCGAGCGCTGGCTCCGTGGTGTCCTGGCGGAGCCCTGCGATTTTGTCCGCCGCATCGTCCCCGACGGCCTGGAGAGCGTCCGCGACGTGCTCATCGAGCTTTGCGACCAGGCAGGCGCCGACCTGATCCTGACAACAGGCGGAACCGGTCCCTCCCCGAGGGACCTCACGCCGGAAGCCATGCGGCAGGTCATTACCAAGGAGTTGCCCGGTTTCGGCGAGCTCATGCGGCAGGCAAGCCTGCTGCATGTACGCACGGCCATCCTTTCACGTCAGACCGCAGGCGTGCGCGGCCGATCGCTGGTCATAAACCTGCCCGGAAAACCGTCCTCCATCGACGTGTGCCTCGACGCTGTCTTTCCCGCAGTGCCTTACTGCCTCGAACTCATCGGCGCGGGCCGGATCCTGGTGGATTCTTCTGTTTTGGGATGAACCGCTCTAGCTGTTGAGGCTCAACAGCCAGAGCGGTTCCAGGAAAAGTGTGTAACGGTTTTCCGTCCGGAATTGCGTCAAAACAAGGAGATAGAGCGGGTCGCCGTTTCCGTGAAACGGTGAACCGCTCTAGTTGCAAATTTGCGAAGCTTTGGTTGGTCCCGTTCCTGACGGGGCCTGTATTCACCCCCGGCTGCCGGCCGCCGGATTGGCTGCGGCCGCCGCCCGGAAGCGGGCGACGAAATCGTCGAGCGCCGGCCGCTCGGCATCCGAGATCGCCCAGTAGGAGAAGGCGCCGTCGGTCCAGTGGACCAAGAGGAAGCCGCCCGCCGAGAGATCGTCCGCCACCGGCACGGATGCGCCTCCGGTCTGCTGTGGTGCCGCCACCAGGGTGATCAGATGCTCATGGTGGCGATAGACCAGCGCCGGCATCGGCCTGTCACCGATCACCTCGACGCGTCCGCCAAGCAGCGCGTAGCCGTCCTTGGCCATGTCGGGCGCCGGCGGCGACACGCCGATCCGGCCGTCGAGCCACGGCTTCACCGTATGGCGGTCGGAAGACACGATGTCGACCGGGGTTGCGGCGAGCAGGCTGCGGCGATGGCCGTTGGCGACGGCGACCGCAAAGCTGTCGGGCGCATTTTCCACCATCAGCCACTGCGTCGCGCCGCTGGCGAGAAAAGCCGTCAGCACGATCGAGGCCGCCATCTGGCGCCAGTCGAAGGAACTGAAGCGGCGCGCCAGGCTGCGCGCCGTCGGCCGCATCTCGATGACTTTGCCTTGTTGCTGTTGCGGCCGAGCGGACGGCTCCGCTTTCACAGCGTCGGCCGGCGCAGCCTCAACTTCGCCGGAACCTTTCACCTCAGCGATCGCCGCGATGCGCGCCAGGAAGTCGTCGCTGACTGCCGGGCGCGGCACGCCGGCGACAGCCATGCGCAGCGCGAGGATGCGCGCATGTTCGGCCGCCAGCTCCGGATCGGCGGCGATGCGCCGCTCGACGGCAAGTGCCGCGGCGGCGTCGAGCTCGCCATCGACAAGGGCATGGATCATCAGCTTCATATCCTGCGGGTCTTCCGGCAATCCGTCCTCACGCGGGCGATTTTCATGCGGGCTCATGGTGGCGCCCTCCAATATCCGTCATCAGCAGGCTGCGCGCCCGCGCCAGTCGCGACATCACCGTGCCTTGCGGCACGCCGAGCATGGCCGCGATCTCGCGATAGCTGAGGCCGTTTATGTCGCGCAGCACCAGCGTTTCGCGAAACGCTTCAGGCAGCCTTGCGATCGCTGCTTCCACGGCTGCCGAATTCGCCTTGGCGATCAGCGCCGCTTCAGGGCTGTCGGCGTTGCTGTCCGGCGGCGGCGACACGTTATCGAGATCGGCGAGATCGCCGACGGCGACCACAGCGCGCGGGCGGTTGCGTGCCAGCCAGGTGTAGGAGGCGTTGCGCACGATGGTGAGCAGCCAGGCGCGCGGATTGCCGCCGGCAAAGCCGGCGATGCCGGCATGCGCATTGAGGCAAGCTTCCTGCACCACATCCTCGGCGTCCGCTGCATTCCCGGTCAGCCAGCGGGCGAGCGACAGCGCGTCGCCGAGATGCGGCAGCACCACTTCGGCAAAACGCGCGGCCAGCATTCTTTCGCTCAACACCGTTCCACCGTCGGGCGCTCCGGCCGGGGGTCTGCAGCCACCTTCAGCGGGTGGCGGCGGTCTGTCCCTGCTCGTGCGGGTGAAGATCGCTCTTGCAGGCGAAGATCCCTGCTTTGGTGGAGGTGAAGGCATAGGTGTCACCGGAGTCAAGCGCCTCGGAACGGAACGGCGCATCACCAGGTCAGGCCCGCTGGCAGGACGGCGATGCCAAAAGCACTTTGGTCCAGCTCAGCCGCTCCAGGGGCCGGCGCCGGCCTATGCCCCGCCTCCCGCCGTTCGCGTTGTCGCGATGGGTCATGTCGGTCTCCCGCAACGCCATGAGCGGCGTATGTCCAGAAGACCGATGGAACCGGCGGGTTATTCCCGAATGATCAGTCTTTTTCGATCACGCTGACGTGATCGATTGTCACTCGACGCTCGTGAGGATTGCAGCGATCAGATGCGCCGACCGGTCTTGGCGTCGAACAGATGCGCTAAGGCGCGGTCGACCTCGATCCGCACACCCTCGCCTTGCTTCAACGCCAGCCGCTCGCGGAACAGGCAGGAGATCGCTTCGCCGCCACAGTCCACCGTGGCGAAGATTTCCGAGCCGGTCGCCTCCATGAGGGTGACGGTGCCGGGGACGCCTTGACCGGTCGCCCGGATGTGTTCGGGACGGATGCCGTAGAC
>NZ_RZSC01000194.1:0-9203 GCF_003998155.1 Mesorhizobium sp. M1E.F.Ca.ET.063.01.1.1 | reverse complement strand
ATGTTGGTGCTGGCCGACACATCGATCTGCGGCGGCACGCCGGCATCGCCAGGATCGCGCCAATAGGTTTTCCAGCCGGGCTTGAGCGCGATGTCGAGCACGCCGTGGAGCTTGCCGGCCTCGTCCGGCTTGCCGCTGGTCACCAGCCGCACCTTGCCGCCTTCGCTGTTGTACCAGGCCGAGGAGGACGCCTCGGCCGGCAGGCCCGCTCCTAGGCCGATGACGGCGCCGAGCGCCACAATGTTCAGGTATCGCATGGCGGTGATTTGATCGCCCGTTCTTGGCCGCGCAATGATTTCATGGTCCTGCCGGTATCATATTTGCGTGACATCCGGCAGCCTCAGCATCTTTTCGGCGCCGCCGAAACGCGTTACGCTCAACCCATGGACTTGTTGCGCCACAAAAAGAGTGCCGCCGGGCGCGGCTTTCTCGATGATCAGTTCCTGATTGCCATGCCCGGCATGAAGGACGACCGCTTCACGCGCTCGGTGATCTATGTCTGCGCCCACAGCGACGAGGGTGCGATGGGCCTGATCATCAACCAGACGCAGCAGATGCTGTTCCCGGACCTCCTAGTGCAGCTCGGCATCATGAACGAGCAGGAGGCGATCCGCCTGCCGGCGCATGCCCGCGACTTCGTCGTGCGCAATGGCGGGCCGGTCGATCGCAGCCGCGGCTTCGTGCTTCACTCCGGCGACTATCGCGTGGAATCCTCGCTCAACGTCTCCGACGACATCTGCCTGACCGCCACGGTCGACATTCTGCGCGCCATCTCCACGGGGCGCGGGCCGCGTCACGCGCTGATGGCGCTCGGCTATTCCGGCTGGGGCGCCGGCCAGCTCGAAAGCGAGATCGCGGAAAATGGCTGGCTGACCTGTCCGGCTACGCAGGAACTTCTGTTCGACGCCGATATCGAGCGCAAGTACGACCGCATCCTTGCCGCGATCGGCATCGATCTCGCCCATCTCAGCGCCGCCGCCGGCCACGCCTGAGCGTCACGCAAAACATCCAGAGGCCGTTTCGACACTCGCTAATGCGAGTCAGATGGTGCTTTCGAGAATGAGTACCGGAAGCGCAGAAAGCGCCATCAGATGGCCGCAGGAGTAGAGTTTCCAAACGGGCTCTAGGCCTGCGTTAGCGGGTACTGCTCCCTCAGCGTCTTCAGCACCTGGTCGCCGGGCATCGGCGCGCCGAACATGAAGCTCTGGACGTATTCGCAGCCCATCTGACGCAGCTCCAGCGCGTCGCTTTCGTCGGAGATGCCTTCGGCAACGACCGACAAGCCGAGCTCATGCGCCATATTGACCATGGATTTGAGCAGCACCGCCCGTTTTGGCGTCGCGTCGTCGACGAAGCTCCTGTCGATCTTGATCGTGTCGAAGGGGAAGCGCGTCAGATAGGAGAGCGACGAATAGCCGGTGCCGAAATCGTCGAGCGACAGTCCGATACCGAGCTGTTTCAGCTTGGTCAGCACATGCGCGGTCTGCTCGGGATTGTCCATCACCAGCGATTCGGTGAGCTCCAGCCGGAAGCAGCGCGGCTTCAAATTGGCGCGCGCGATGACGGAGCGGACGTCGCTGACGAGGTCGCGGCGGATGAGCTGCCGGCTGGAAAGGTTTACAGAGACCGACAGCGGCGCGTCGCCGATCTGCTTCTGCCAGGTCGCCAGGTCCTCGGCCGCCTGCTGCATGGCAAACAGCCCGAGTTGAACGATCAGTCCGCAATTCTCGGCCACCGGGATGAAATCGGCCGGCGGGATCATGCCGCGCCGCGGATGATCCCAGCGCAGCAACGCCTCGAAGCCGGCGACGCTGCCGTCCTCCAGCCGCACGATCGGCTGGTAGGCAAGGGTGAATTCGCGCCGCTCGATGGCGCGGCGAAGATCGGATTCGAACTGCAGCCGGTCGGTGCCCACGGTGCGGAAGGCCGGCCGGAACGGCTCGATTCTGTCGCCGCCGAAGCGTTTGGCCTGGTGCATGGCAAGCTCGGCGTCCTTGACCATGTCCTCGGACGAGGTCTGCGCCGTCGTCCAGGTGATCAGGCCGATCGAGGCGGTGAGCACGATCTCGCGCTTGGCGAAGGTGATCGGGTTGTTGATCGCATGCTTGATGGCGTCCGCCATCGCGGCGATGCGGGCCGGTTCCTGCTCGGAGAGCAGCATCAGCGCGAACTGGTCGCCGGCAAAGCGCGACAGCGAATCCTTCGGCTTCAGCAAACGGTGCAGCCGGCGCGCAATGGTGAGAAGAATGGTGTCGCCGGCCGAGATGCCGAGGCCGTCATTGACCTGCTTGAAGCGGTCGATGTCGATGACGAAGACGGTCGGGCGCACCTTGTCCTCGGTGCGGGCGATCGAGATGACCGCCTCCAGCCGGTTCATGAACAGCTCGCGGTTCGGCAGGCCGGTCAAATTGTCGTGCACGGCGTCGTGCAGCAGCCTCTCCTCGGACTTCTTCTGCTCGGTCACGTCGACCATCGTGCCGACGCAGCGGATCACCTCGCCGTCCGATCCGATCACCGGGCGCGCCCTCAGCGAAAACCAGTGATAGTGGCTGTCGGCGCCGCGCAGGCGGAAATTCTGCGCCACCCGGCCACGTCGATGTTCCAGCACCACGTCGAGCGTGGTGCGGAACGTGTCGCGGTCGTCGGCATGCAAAACCGGCAGCCAGTTGCGGGCAGCGCCGCCGAGGCTGTTGGGGGCAAGGCCAAGCTGCAGGCTGACATCCGGCTTGGTCACCACGCGATCGCGCAGCACGTCCCAGTCCCACACGATGTCGCCCGATCCGGCGACGGCGAGCGCCTGTCGCTCGAGGTCGGAGAACAGGCCCTGGTGCAGCGCGCCACCGGCAAAGGCGTGCTGCATGACGGTGAAGCCGATGAGGAGGATGATCAGGATCAGGCCGCCGCCCAACGCCGGCTGGGCGATGTCGTTGTCCAGCATGCCGGTGATCGCCATCCACGATCCGCATAGCCATAAGAGCACCATGACCCAGCTCGGCACCAGCATGATCGCGCGGTCGTAACCACGAATGCCGAGGAAGATGATGAGGCCGAGCCCGGTGAGCGCGGTGGCGGCGAAGGAGATGCGGGCGATGCCGGCGGCGACCGCCGGATCGACGATGGCCACGCCGGCAATGAGCAGCAGTCCGAGGATCCAGACCAGCGCGCCGTAGCTGAAATGGCCGTGCCATCGGTTGAGGTTGAGATAGGCGAACAGGAACACCACGAAGGTCCCCGCCAGCGCCACCTCGGTGCCGGCCCGCCACATCTGCTCGTTACCGGGCGATATCTCGATGACCTTGTTGAGGAAGCCGAAATCGACGCAGATATAGGCGAGAACCGCCCAGGCGAGCGCGGCGGTCGCCGGGAACATCGAGGTTCCCTTGACCACGAACAGGATGGTCAGGAACAGCGCCAGAAGCCCGGCGATGCCGATGACGATGCCGCGGAACAGCGTGTAGGAATTGACCGAGTCCTTGTAGGATTCGGGATCCCACAGATAGACCTGCGGCAGCTTGGGCGAGGCGAGCTCGGCGATGAAGGTGACGACCGTTCCGGGGTTCAGCGTCACCCGGAAGACGTCGGCGTCGGGGCTGGTCTGGCGGTCGAGCGCGAAGCCTTCGCTGGGCGTGATCGCCGCGATGCGGGTCGAGCCGAGATCCGGCCAGAAGATGCCGGAATTCACCAGGCGGAAATGCGGCGCGACGATCAGCCGGTCGAGCTGCTGGTCGGTGGTGTTGGCAAGCGCGAACACCGCCCAGTCGCCGGTCGAACGCGCGTCATTAGCCTCGACTTCGATGCGCCGCACGATGCCGTCGGGGCCGGGCGCGGTCGAGACCTGGAAATTCTCACCCTGGTTTCGGTAGATCTCGACGGCGCCCGAAAGATCGAGCGCCTTGTCGTCGCGGGCGATCTTGATCGGTTCGACGGCAAGCGCGGGCGCGGCTGCCGAAAGCGTGACGAAGACCGCCAGGATGAGGGCGAACAGCGACGCGATTCGCGAAAAATTCGTCACATATCAGCCCTTCGTTCCATCACCCGGCGGATCGTCCGCGATCCGGGCGTAGAGGTAGTGATCCTGCCAGATGCCATTGATCCTGAGATAGGATCGCAGCAGTCCTTCGCGCCGGAATCCGGCTTTTTCAAGCACGCGGATCGACCGGGCGTTGTCGGGAATACAGGCAGCCTCGATCCGGTGCAACCTCAGCGTATCGAAGGCAAATCGGGACACCACCTTGACCGCGTCGGTCATCAGGCCGCGGCCGCCGAAACGCTCGCCGATCCAGTAGCCGATATGGCCGCTTTGGGCCACGCCGTGGCGGATGTTGCCGAGCGTGATGCCGCCGGCAAGCTTGCCGCTCGACTTCTCGAAGATGAAGAACGCGATTGCCGTGCCTTGCGCATAATCCTCGCGGTAGCGGCTGATGCGCAGCCGCCAGGCGGTGCGGTCGAGCTCGTCAGGCTGCCAGCGCGGCTCCCATGGCTCCAGGAAGGCGCGGCTTTCGCCGCGCAGCGTCGACCACTCACGGTAGTCGTTGGTCAGCGGCACGCGCAGCGTGACCTTTTCACCCTTCAGTGCCGGCAGGTCGCGGCGAAAGAAAGGGAGCGCGAACATGGCGCGTGACGAAGTTTAGACGGCGAGCTTGCGGGCCGTTGTCTGCGGACCCGAAAGCGAATCGAGGATCGCCTCATAGGGCGCCAGCGTGCCAATCGGGCCGACGGCGGTCAGCGTCGGCTTGGTCGAGAACAGCCGTGACGAAAGGTCTGTCAGCCGCTCGACGGTCAGCGCCGCCAGCCGTTCCATCAACTCCTCCTTGGCGATCGGCCGGCCGAACAGGAGCAACTGCCTGGCGATCTGCGAGGCGCGGCTTGCCGGGCTTTCGGCCGACATGATGAGGCCGGCGCGATACTGCGCGCGCGCCCGGTCGAGCTCATCCTGCTGGATGCTCTCGCCGGCCTTCTGCAGCTCGTCGATGATGACCGGCACCAGCTTGGCGATATCGCTCTGACCGGTCGCGGCATGCACGCCGAAAATGCCGGTGTCGGAAAAGCCCCAGTGGAAGGCATAGACCGAGTAGCACAGGCCGCGTTTCTCGCGCACCTCCTGGAACAGCCTCGACGACATGCCGCCGCCCAGGATCATCGACAGCACCTGCGAGGCGTAGAAGTCGCGCACATGGTAGGCGCGGCCCTCGAAGCCGAGCACGATCTGCGCGTCCATCAGGTCGCGGTCCTCGCGGAAGTCGCCGCCGACATATTGCGCGTATTGCGGAATGTTGCTCACGGCCTTGGCGCGGAAGCCGCCGAGCTGCTTTTCGACCTCGCGCACGAAATTGTCATGCTTGATGTCGCCGGCGGCCACGATCACCATGCGCTCGGCGCCGTATTGGCGCTCGATGAAATCGTGCAGTTGCCTGGAGGTGAAGGATTTGACCGTCTCCGGCGTGCCGAGGATCGAGCGGCCGATGGTCTGGTGGCGAAAGGCCGTTTCGGTGAAGCGGTCGAAGACGATGTCGTCGGGGGTGTCGTGCGCGGCGCCGATCTCCTGCAGGATCACATGCTGCTCGCGCTCCAGCTCCTCCGGATCGAATTCGGACTCCTGCAGGATGTCGGCCAGGATATCGACCGCCAGCGGCACGTCGTCGGAGAGCACCCTGGCATAGTAGGAGGTCGTCTCGACACTGGTCGCGGCATTGATCTCGCCGCCGACATTCTCGATTTCCGAGGCGATCTGGAAGGCGCTGCGCCGCTTCGTTCCCTTGAACGCCATATGCTCGAGCAGGTGGGCCATACCGTGCTCTTCGTCGCGTTCATTGCGGGCGCCCGACTTCACCCAGGCGCCAAGGGCAACAGATTCGAGGCTTGGAAGGGTTTCGGTGGCGACTGTCAGGCCGTTCGACAGACGGCTTACCTCAACACCCATATGGCAACTACTCCCTAACGGGCCGCCCGCGTGTGGCGGCTCACGTAATCTTCCACCATTTTTAGCTCGGATGGAAGTATCGTGTATTTTTCGTCGGCTGTCATCAAGCCGCCTAGCCATGCGGGCAGGGCTGGGGCAATGCCGCTGGCGGCCTCGACCGCCGCGGGAAATTTCGCCGGATGCGCGGTGCCGAGCACCACCATGGGGACGGCGCCCGACGCGTGGGCCGCCGCTACATGCACGGCGGCGGCGGTGTGCGGATCGAGCAGGTAGCTGCTCGCTTGAAGCGTCGAACGGATGGTTGCGGCGACCTCGTCGACGCTGGCGCGGCCGGCGTCGAACTCGGCACGGATCCGCGTCATTTCGTCCGCCTCGATGGTGAAGGCGCCGGACTGCTTCAGCCCGTTCATGTAGCGCCTGACCGTCGCGGCATCGCGGCCCGCGGCCTCGAACAGCAGGCGCTCGAAGTTCGACGACACCTGGATGTCCATCGACGGCGAGGTGGTGGCGAACACGCCCCTGGTGCGGTATTCGCCGCTCGATAATGTGCGCGCCAGGATGTCGTTGTCGTTGGTGGCGATGATCAGTCGCTCGACCGGCAGCCCCATGCGCTTGGCGGCATAGCCAGCGAAAATGTCGCCGAAATTGCCGGTCGGCACGGTGAAGGACACCGGCCGGTCGGGCGTGCCGAGCGACAGCGCGGAAGAAAAATAATAGACGATCTGGGCCATGATGCGGGCCCAGTTGATCGAGTTCACGCCCGACAGCGACACCCTGTCGCGGAAGCCGTGGTCGTTGAACATGTCCTTCACCAGGCCCTGGCAATCGTCGAAATTGCCTTCGATCGACAGCGCATGGACGTTCGCAGCAGCCGACGTCGTCATCTGCCGCTGCTGCACCGGCGAGACCTTGCCGTTGGGGAAAAGGATGAAGATGTCGGTGCGGTCGCGGCCGGCGAAAGCATCTATTGCCGCGCCGCCTGTGTCGCCGGAGGTGGCGCCGACGATGGTCGCGCGTTTGCCCCGTTCGGCGAGCACATGGTCCATCAGCCGCGCCAGCAGCTGCATCGCCACGTCCTTGAAGGCGAGCGTCGGACCGTGGAAGAGCTCGAGGACGAAGGTGTTTGCGCCGGTTTGCACCAGCGGGCACACCGCCTCATGGCGGAAAGTCGCATAGGCTTCGCGCACCAGCCTTTCGAAGACGGGCGCCGCGATCTCGCCGCCGAGGAAAGGCGTCAGGACGCGAATGGCAAGGTCGGGATAGGCAAGGCCGCGCATGGCGCGGATGTCGGCGGCCGAAAACTGCGGCCATTCGCGCGGCACGTAAAGCCCGCCGTCGCGCGCCAGCCCGGCCAGCACCGCGTCGGAAAATCCAAGCACGGGCGCATCCCCGCGGGTACTCACATATTGCATCGTCAAAGACCCATTGCTGCCGGTCGCGTCATCCACGGCAATTTGGTTAATTTTCCGAGCCGGCTCAGTCGCATTTTTGCCGCGGCGTTGATATACGTCACCGGCTTTGTGAGAGGGAAGTGCAGTTCATGGCGTTTTATTCGGTCAATCGTCGTTTTGTCGCGGGTCTGGCGCTTGCCGGCTTTATGCTTGCCGCCGCCGGCTGCCAGTCGAGCGACAATGGCATTCTCGACTTCGGTTTCGGCAAGAAGGATCCGACCGCGCCGCCGCCGCCGCAGAACCCTCAGGTGCTTGCCAGCCAACTGCGCGCCTACTGCCCGAAGGTGACGCTGCGTGACGGCACCGCCTTCTTCAACACCTATGCCAAGGGCACCGCCGCCAAGCCGAAGAAAAAGAAGGGCGACGCCACGGCGGACGCCGAAGCCGAGGCAGCCGCCGCGGCCGCGCAGGCCGGCTCCAACGGGGCGCCGGTCGATCCCAATCGCGACCCCGCCAAGATCATCTACCAGGCCTCGATCACCGACGTGACACGCGACTGCACCCACGAGAACGGCCAACTGACGATGAAGATCGCGGTTGCCGGCAAGGTGGTGCCGGGGCCGCTGTTCGCGCCAGGCACAGTCACCATGCCGATCCGCGTTGCGGTCCAGCATGGACCCGACGTGCTCTATTCGCAGCTTCATCAGTATCAGGTGCAGGTCACCGATCCGTCGGCCGCGACGCAGTTCGTCTTCACCGACGCCAACGTCGTGGTGCCGGAGCCGACCGCGACCGACTACCAGGCCTATGCCGGCTACGACGAGAACACGCCGGCGGCGACGGACAAGTCGAAGGGCAAGAGGAAGAAACGCGCCGCGGCGACGAACTAACCGAGGGTTAGCTGCCGGAAGCACAGAAGACGCCGCCAGATGGCCGCAGGCGTGTGTACAGCGAGCCCTAGGCGTCTTCCGACCACTCCGACAATGCCGCGATCGTGCTGTTCAGTTCCGCCCAGCGGCGGATGACCGTTTCGGCGCCCGCTTCGGTCAGCGCGTCGGCATGGCCGGGATAGCTGTGGCCGGCGCCGGTGAAGCCGATGACGCGCATGCCCGCCGCCCTGGCGCCGGTGACGCCGTGCACCGAATCCTCGATGACGAAGGTGTTCTTCGGGTTTGCGCCGAGCTGTTCGGCGGCGAAGAGGAACACGTCCGGCGCCGGCTTGGTCTTCTTGCTGGGGATGTCCAGCCCCGAAAAGATGCGGCCGGCGAAGAACGGCAGCAGGCGCACCTTCTCCAGCATGAACTCGATCCGCTCCTTGCGCGAATTGGAGCAGACGGCGCGCGGTGCCGTTACGGCCGCCACCGCCTCACGGGCGCCGTCGATGACGCGCACGTCGTTGCGCAGCTTGCGGTCGACCAGTTCTTCGGCGCGGTCGATCAGCGAGGCCTGGAACGGGATGTGCGATTTCTCCTCGAGCCGCAGCATGATGTCCTTGAAGGTCAGCCCGGCATAGGTCTCGAAAATCTCCTCCGCCGAGATCTCGAATCCGGCCGAAGTCAGAAGCTCTGCCTCGACGCGCGCGGCGACGATTTCGGAATCGACGAGCACGCCGTCGCAATCGAAGATGACAAGGTCTGGCTGGGGCATGGCAATCCGAAGCGTGAGAGCAAAATGGCCTGGCTGGCCCAAGCGGCGCGGCATACACCAATGGGCCGGTCTTCGCAAATCGCGCGAGGCTCTTCAGCCTTCACCGAATGTTTACGCTGATCGGTAACCATAACAGGCAGTAAACCGTAACGCGTGCCTTGGGTGTTTTGATGTCTGCCGTGCGTCTTCTCGACGAGCTTTCCCACGCTCCCCAGCAGTCCGAATGGCTGGACACGATCCTGAAA
>NZ_RZSC01000193.1:0-9210 GCF_003998155.1 Mesorhizobium sp. M1E.F.Ca.ET.063.01.1.1 | reverse complement strand
GCTTCGGTTTGCTCTCGCACTATCGTTGCGCATGGATGGCGTGCCCGATGAACGTTATGGCCGCCCGAAGGGCGGTGCTAATCGAAGCAACCTCCATCTTGAGCAATTGACTGGCCGTGGCACCGACAAGGACTATGACGACGCGGTCCGACTGCTGTTGTCGATTAAGCATCAGGCAGATCTTTTCAGCAGCCAAGCCGAATATGTGGATCTGGTCCAGCGCCATTTTAGACGTGGTGTCGAGGCGATGATGCGCGCTTGGCAACCGGGCCGCGATTTTCACGACTACCTGCTAGACGAGCTCTATTTCCAGGCCGGCACCACTGGCCAGCCCGTCAACGACCTTGCTGCTGTGCCGAGCGACGACATGCTCAAACAAGGACTGGCAGCGATCGGCGTCAAGGCAACACCTGCCGGAGCGGCGGTGAGCGGGCCGCGGCTGATGCGTTTTCCACTGACGCTCAATGGTGTTGAGGACTTCGATCGCTTGCGGCGCGGCCTGGAAGACCTCTCCTTCACGCTTGGGCTGGGTTCTGCGAGCGTAAGCATGGTTCGTGAAAGCGGAGAACGTCGCGTCACGATCGAAATCCCGCGTCCAAGCGCCACCTGGCATGACGTCCGGTGGGCTGATGTTGCACCCATACTGGCAGATCGGCCAGAAGCGCTCCCGGTATGTCCAGGAACGGATGTCTTGGGCGTGCCCTTCGTGTTTGACCTCGCTGAGGCGCCACACCTGTTCGTCGCGGGCGCGACCGGCAGCGGCAAGAGCGTCTGTCTCAATGCACTTGTTCTGTCGCTTCTCGCTGCCAAAAGACCGCCAACGCTTGTCATGATCGATCCCAAAGGGCTCGATTTTGCAGACTATGAAGGCTGCGCAAGCCTGCGTGAGGGACGCGTCGTCACCGATATGAATGAAGGGGTGCAGCTGTTGCACGCTATGGTCGACGAGATGGAGGGCCGCTCTTCGATCCTGCGTCAATACCAAGCGCGCAACATCGCCGAGGCACAGGCGGCTGGAGCTGCGCTCGAGCGCATCGTTATCTTTGTCGACGAACTGGCAGATTTCCTGATCGGCAAGAGCGGAGCCCAGGAGCCGTTGGTACGGTTGGCGCAAAAGGCCCGTGCCAGCGGCATCCATTTGGTCCTTGCAACACAGCGCCCCGAAGCAGCGACGTTCCCGGGCTTGCTTCGTTCGAACATCCCAAGTCGAATTGCGCTCACTGTCCAGAAGGCTGCCGATTCCAGGATCATACTTGACGAGGCGGGGGCAGAGAATCTCCTCATGCGAGGCGACATGCTTATCAAGATTGCCGGGCGCGATACGCGTCGTGTCCATGGCGTACGCGTCGACCGCGACGACATTCTTCGAGCTGTCAAGCAATCCGGGCTGAACCTATAATGGCGATCCGATCCACCCATTTCGCACTGGCCGGACTGACCCTTCTGGACGTCGGTCCCCTTCGCGACACGACCTCGGTGAGCTTCCTCACCGCCGAACACGAACCTGCCAACATTTATTTGGTGATGGGGCCGAATGGTGGAGGCAAGACCACCTTGCTCGAAGCTATCGCGGCAGCAATGTCGATGTTGGGTGCGGCCATGCACGCGAAATACGGCGTGCCCTCGCTTGATGAAGGTAACGGCGGTGTCCAACTCGATGCGCTGATCAGGCTGGATGACGGCATCAGCAGCGAGACGTTTATCCTTTCGATTGTGCTTGGCAGCCCTGGTCTGCTTAAGAATTGGACCGAGCCTGACTTGCAAGCGACGGGAGCTTCTGCGCAGCTTGTCTTGCGTTACGGGATAAGACCTGGTTCCCGGGTGATTGAACGGTTCGCGGATTCGGACAGGCAGGCGCTTGACTTCGCTGACACCATAATAGCCGAGATCGGAGAGCCGACCCGGAGCCTGTTTGGCACTGGATCTACCGCGTTCCCAACCTTGCTCTATTTCCCTTCCGATCGCGGAATCGCCCGAAACAGCGCCGGAGGGCAAGTAATCGCCCGCCCGGAGCAATTAAGCTATGCCCCGGTGCACGTTTTTGGCGTTGATGGGGCAACTTGGGCCAGCTCACTCGACAACCTTTTTGTCTGGTTTGCCTGGCTTGGCGACGGTCGCGAGGAGCTTTGCCGGGAGATTGTCAATCGCTATGTTTTTCGCGATGGGAGCAAGACCCTCCTCGATGTCGATCGTGAGCGGTTACGCGCGCCCGTTTCGGTTGACGGTATTGTCGAGCACGGCCTCGACCAGCTTAGCAGTGGCGAGCGCCAGTTGGTCCAATTGCTGGTTCGTATTGCCAGCCACATGAGCGCAGCGACGATCGTTCTGATCGACGAGACAGAGCAGCACCTTCATCTCGTCATGCGTCGTCGGCTTATCACTCTTATCAAGGAGTGGGCGAAAGAGCATACCGGACTCAGCTTTTATATAACGTCACACCAAGCTGATTCATTGCGTATTGTTGCTCCAAAGGTGCCCGAAGATGGGCTTCGCAAATTTGGTTGCCTGGTGAAGCCGCGGTTCAAGGCATCTCGTCGATGAGCAATGTCGCTTCGTTCGATGAATTTGATACCGACCTAGAAATTGATGCCCACAGCCGGGGCCTGCCACGGATCATTCTGGAGGGGGCGACCGACGTATGGCTTTTCCGGGACATCTGGTTCACCAACTACTTGGCCAAATTCGAGTTTGTCCCCGCTTCCCGACTGGCTGACGGAGACGGCTGCACCGCAGTCCCGGCTGCCGTCCAAAAGAGTTGGGAAGAAGAAATACCGGCGTTCGGTATCCTCGATCGCGATGTATATTTTCGCCGGAAAGTATGGGACGCGTTATATGAACCCGAGGAGATGCGTTTCCGGACGTTCGAGGCCGATGGCAATTTGTTTGTGTCGGAACTGTGGGAGATCGAAGCGCACCTCATCTTGCCGGAATTGCTCACGCCTTGGGTAATTGGCTGCAGCCGTGATCCGATCCGGTTCGGCCATCTTGCCGGCGATGCACTCCAGCGTGCGCTCGCCCAGTGCGATATTCTCTTCGAGGCAGCCCCCTATCTTGCAGCGATGCATTCAGATGGTAGAGCCGCAACAGGTAGCTTTGGCGAACTTCCCCTTGAAGAAGTGCGCGAAATATGCGCGAGCCGCCTCTTGGACCTCAGTGCCGAGGCAAATGAGCAAGCCCGGTTGGTCGCAAACTTCGTTGTTCACGTCCGAGCCGGCGCGCCAGATGAACCAGCCGCGCGATTGCGCTATTATCTCAAGTTCATTGACACCAAGCGTTTGTTAGACAGGCTACGCAATGCGTTGCGCCTCACGACCCATCACAACAGTCATCAAATGTTGGCCGGCTTCATGCGTCAGGGCGCAACTGAGCCCGAAGAACTCAAACGACATCTCACTCATCTGATAGAACGTGTCGGGTCCGCTTGAGCGCTGAACAACGCGCCTCAGGCTGGGGCTGCTTCGCAGTCTTGCTAATGTGAGCGCGCGCCGGACATCAACTGCGCGAAGGCATCTTCTATCGACAAGGCCGACTTTTCTGTCTTTGACAGCTTTTCCATTCCTCGAGCCCAGTGAGCCGCTACGAGGTCCTGGAACTCACGCCGGGTCAGTCCCGCAACGCCTGAGTGCTCCACAATCAGAGCGATCCAAAGCGTCAGATCGGCCTCGTCCTGGCCGAACAACGTGTCGCCTCTGATCGGCCGCCCACTGCTGTCGGAAATCGGCACGGGTGAGGTGGGCTCCGCTAGAGAAAGGGAGAGCGCCAGCCGCGCCGGTTGATATCGATACGGCAGCTCGAGCGTCTTCTGAATGCGGGAGTTTTCAGAATCAGCGGCAAAAGATGTCCGAAAGTCAGCACGCGCGATATCGCCGATCTGAAGTGGGGAACGAATTTGATTCATGCGGCTCGCCTCGGAAAATAGCCTTTCTGAACCAACGTCTCGCCCAGGCCACCGCCTTCGGATCGATAAGTGAGATGGTGTTCGGAGCCGACCCGACTCTCGATCCGATCGTAGTATCTGCCAGACACTTCCTCGGGCTGCGACAGAAGGATCGTCTGAGAACTGCGCGAGGTAAAATAGTCCAGAACGCGGTCGCGATGCTCAGTGTCCAGGCGACCGAGTGGCGTGTCGATGACGAGTGGAAGAGACGAGCCGCCAAGGCTGGTGATCGAAGCGATCAGTGCCATGGCAAAAATCTGGTTTTCACCTGCGGAGGCATCGGTATCCCGCAGGTCGCGCCCGAGCGCGTCGATCAACGCTACATTGCCGTCATGCGTTATAGCAACATTTTGCACGATACCCTTGTGCGCAAGGCCACGATAGGCACTGGTCAATGCGGTTGCCAGTTCCCCGTAGTACTCAGGCATGGCAAGCGAAATCGACTGCCTCAGCGCATGCAACACGGTCTTGGCTGCATCGGCCCCGCCGGCTGCATGGCCGCCGTTGCGGCGTTGGCCCTTTCGACGGTTCAGATCGATTTCCAAAGGCTCGATTTGAGCCTCAAGCTTACCCGCGACCTGGTCAAGCCGACGCCTTTGTCCCTCAAGCTCCGATATTTTTTGATTTAATTGTTCCAGTTCACCGACCAAAGCGGTTCGGTTCTCCTCATCGCGTTTACGCTGCACGTTGTGTTCTTCCATGCGCGAGATGGATTCGGTCAGTTCCGTGATCCTTTGCAGCATGCCCTCGATCTCACCTCGCGCGGATGTCCGTGAGCCGGTAAGCAATTCGTGCACGCGTCGGGCGTCGTGACCGACGAGATAGCCATGCAAGGTCGCAGTGTCGGGCGCGACTGCGGTTCCCAAAGAGGTTTTCCACGCCTCTTGAGTCCGTCGCGCAAGATCGGCGAGTGCTTCAGGCGACAACGACGGCTTGGTCCGCCCCAGAGCTGTGATAAACTCACGCAGCATGCGCTCGTCTTGTCCACGCGAGCGCAAGGTCGAGCGGGCTGCTACGTCGAGGGCGCTCTCCACGCCTTGAAGAAGTTTCGAGGGAATAAGGAGGAATGGCAACAGCCTTACGCCGGATAGCAGCAGATCATGCCGAGCGGCGTGCAGCTCGGCCTCAAGCTTTTTACGAAGCTCAAGCTCGGCATGGCGCTCCTGATAGGTGCCATCGCCGATTGACCCGATTGACCTGACGATCTCGTCGCGGCGCCGGCGCGACGGTCCAAGGGCAGATTCCAACACTTCGAGATCGGCTCGCGTATTCGACAATTCGTCCGTCAAGGCCGAGACTTGTAAGGTCAATGAAGCTTCGACCCCGTCCGCCTGCACGTCCTTGCCGCGGTCCCGCGCATAGTCGGAAAGATCATTCAGCAAGGCGGTGATGATGCCGACACCGAGAGCGCTCTCAAGACCGAAACGTACCTGTTCGTCCAACTCGCGCTGTGCCAGACGCCGAATTTGCTCGCCGTCGAATAGCAAGAAGGGGAGCATACTGGCAGGCGCGATGCGGCGTTCGATCTCGAAGAATGCAAATTCGGGGCCGGGGACATCGGGCGGCGGACTGAGGATGTGCCTATCATCTCCAGAGCGAAGCACCAGTTCCTCGTCATCCTCGACGAACGAACCATCATCGCCGAAGTACCAGTGCCGCTCGATCTCGAAAGGACCATCGTCGCAATCGATTTCAACCACCACTGACATATCGCGATCGCCACGTTCAAAGGCCTGACGATGCATCGCACGCTCAATGGCCTGGTGATAATCAGAGCGTCTTGGCGTGATGCCATCACCTTCTTCGCGACTCAAGCGCGATCGGTCGATATGTGCGCGCACTCCGTACAAGCACACCGCCAGGGCCTCCAGGATGCTCGTCTTGCCATTGCCGTTGTTACCACCAATCAGCGCGACGGGCCGTTCGGGAGGGGCTGCGAAATCCAGTTCGGCCCGCTCGAAGGCTTTCCAGTTTTGCAAATGGATCCGTTTGAATCGGAACGGCCGCGCCGCACGGGTCACCGTAGGGTTCCAGGCAATCGTCGACCAATCAACCGGAGCACCGAGGATCTCATCGAAGCGATTGAACAATCTGCGGCGATTGCCGCTCGAACCATAGAGATTGCGGGCCGAGATCAATAGGTCGAGGTAGGAGGAGACGCCGTTAACGGGGAGATAGGCTTGATTGGACATGCCGTTAGAACTTCGTCATGGCGATGGTATCTTCGGCCCAGATGCGTCGTATAACGTCGATCTCGGCTGGCGACACCAGTTGCATATTCACCTCGCTCTGAACTGCGATCAACCGATCAAAGATCTCTCGGCGCGCCGTGAGGGTGAAGGGGTCTGGAATAAGACGCCCTTCTCCTACGAAATTGAGGGTGCCATTTCGGCGCTTGGCCATACGCTTTGAGCCGTCCTCGCGGATGGCCTTCAGCCAATCGCGGAACTCAAGCAGGGGTTCCAGATCGCCATAGCCGGCTTCGATAAAGGACTCTGCGCTCTTGTCCTTCTCCACCACTGTGCAGGTCCAGCAACCAAATCGCGAGGAAGCCGTGCCGCAAGATGGTGCCTCGGACTTGTCGGTCACCAGCGGGCACTCACCGCCTCCGGCATTGCGGTACATCGTCACCAATGCGCGGTGCGTACCGCCCCACGGCGGGGACGACTGCAAAAGTGTCTGCCAGACCTCATCCGTCGAAAGATCCACGATCGGCTTATATACGAGACAGTTCTGCAGGCTGTTGTGGGGGTTAAGGCGTCGGCCATTGTCGTAGCGAATGACGCTGCGCCGACGCTGAGTGGATTCCGCGCTGCGCACGCCAAGCAGCAGAATGGCCTGGCCGGACTCGTCGACTTGAGTCTTGATGTAAGTGGTCGTTGGAGCGATCTTCATGCGATCCGTGCACCAGCGGAAGACCCGACTGGGGGATGGATAGCCCCGCCCGATAAGATTGACCCAGAAGGTCTGCTCCACATCCGGGATCGTCTTGGCAACGGCGATCGGTAGCCGTAGGGGCTCCACGGCCTGCCGCATCCGTTCCAGCACCATGTCAAGATGGTGGGCAATCACCGGTGACTCCACGAGCGTATCGTTGGCCACGATGTGGACCGCGCGTCGCCGCTTACGCGGAGGTAGTGACAGCAACATCTCACAAACCAGCTGCGCAAGCAGCGTGCTGTCCTTGCCACCGGAAAACCCGAGAATCCAAGGTGTCAAATGCGGCTGCAGGTATTCATCGCGAATGTCGGCAAGGATTGCCTTCAACCGATCACCCAGCTGGTCGACTGGCTCTAAGTCTGGGTCTATCACGGCTGCTGTCGTCATGCTCTTCTCCGGGTCGAACGCAATGCTTCAACCGCCCGTTCTATGGCGTCTGCCGCGATGTCAATCTCGTCGCCTGTCGTTCCGTGCCCCAGACCAATACGGACCGCCGTTTCGGCTTGCTGTGTCGAAAGACCTATGGCTAGCAAAACATGTGAAGGCGCAAGGGTTTTCGCGCTGCAGGCCGACCCGGTCGACAAGGATATCTCGTCTTGTAGCCGAAGGACCAACGCTTCGCCATCGACACCGTCGAATCGCAGATTAAGGTTCCCTGGCAATTTGGACTTGGCATCGCCATTCTCAACGACCCCGGTGATCGCCAGCAGTCGCGAGCGCAACCTGTCCCGCAGCCGCGCGACACGAATGGATTCTTGAGCCATTTCTTCGCTCGCCAAGGCGCAGGCGGCGCCGAAACCGACGCAGAGCGGCGGCGAAAGCGTACCGGAACGCGCGCCGCTCTCCTGACCACCGCCGCGCAACATTGGTGCCAGCTTTGGTCGCAGACGGCGGGTGACATGTAACGCTCCGACGCCGGTCGGCCCCCCGAGCTTGTGAGCCGAGACACTTGCCAAGTCGAGCAGCGACGTCGAGACCGGCAGCTTACCTGCGATCTGCGCTAGATCGGAATGAAGCAAGGCACCGCTGGCGCGCACGATCCTCGATATCTCGCCCATCGGCTGGACGACGCCGATTTCGTGGTTCGCCCAAGCCACCGAAACGAGGCCGGTGGTTTCGTCGAGCATGGCTTCCAGCGTCGCCAGATCGACACGCCCCGTCCATGCGACAGGTATCGTATCGACGACCCATCCTTGACGCCGCAGATCCGCAGCTTTCTCCAAAATCGACGCATGCTCGATCGCGGACACGACGATCCGTCGTTTTCCGACGCCCTGAAGGTGTTCGGCCAAACCGCCCAGGGCCAGATTGTTCGATTCTGTCGCCCCAGACGTGAAGACTATTTCCGACGTACGCGAACCGAGCAGCTCAGCGACTTGGCTTCGAGCAGCCTCGACCGCCGCGTGGGCGGTCCCACCATGCTTGTGTGTGGAATGAGGATTGGCATCGACTGCCACATATGCCTCGACCATGCGTTGCAGAACGCGAGGTTCTATAAGCGAATGGGAATGATAATCGAGGTAGATCGGCGCGGTGAGCATCTATTCGCCGTCCAGCGTATTTCTCAGGAACACGCCGGCACCAACATCAGCCCGGACGAACATCACCCCGTTAGCCTCGAACGTCCGCACAATGGCGCCGACGGTCCTAGATGTGAGTTTTTCGAGACCCTCCTCGAACCGACCGATCGTATTCACGCCAACGCCGCATTCCTGGGCTGCCCTGGCTTTTGTCCAATCGAGGAGGATACGGGCAGCACGTATATGCCGTCCGCGCACGTCTCTTGGTGGCGCGATCTCGTATGTGTTTGGCGAATCCATGTGACGATTGTTGCCACACGCGAGGTATTCGGCAAGCCAAAAGGTACGAAATGTACAACTAGGTTCAAAAAGCCCTGTCAGCGCAGTTCGCAGACGCTTCGGGTTCCATGAGCGCCGAGGTTTGTTGGCCACTAGGCCCGTCCCTCTGTCGACCGATGGTCCAGGAAACTCCCTCCCCGCCCACGATCCCTGAGACCTGCTTGCCAACTGCCGATCAAGTACGGGCCGCCATCGCACGAGGGTGAACTCACGCGATTTTTCGACCACTGCGTATTTGCCGCTGGCAAGTTCGATTGATGATCGGCGTAACGTGCCCTGTATTCGATTTCCAGTCTGGGCTTCCGCACAGGGCAGACCGAGTTCCTCCGCGAGCTGACCGGCGATCCGGTTCAGCTCACGCTGTCGCAGGATCGAAATCATGTTGGCGCGATAGACGATCTGGGCCTGCTGTTCATGGGCGAGGCCTTGCGAGATCAACCACTGCCGCCGCCGAGCCTGTGCCTCATGTACCTC
>NZ_RZSC01000192.1:0-9251 GCF_003998155.1 Mesorhizobium sp. M1E.F.Ca.ET.063.01.1.1 | reverse complement strand
ATTCCCGGCCGAGACGGCCGAGCGGATCATTGCGTTCCTGAGCGGGCATTCCTGAGCGCTCCGACCGATCGTGTGGGTCCATCCACGCCGGCCACGCCCGACACCTTGCGAGGGCCATCAAAACGCCCTTGCGCCGTGGCGCCGTATCGGGCAAACCGGCGTTCTTTTCGCGTTATTGCCGCTCCGGGGTCCCGATGTCCGCTACGATTTCGCCGCTCGCACCGAAGAAATATCCCAAGATGCCGGTCATCGAGGGCGTGCGCATCGCGACCGCCGAGGCCGGGATCAAATATCGGAATCGCACCGACCTGCTTGCCATGGTCTTCGATGCGGGCACGGCCGTCGCCGGCGTCTTCACGCGCTCGAAATGCCCGTCGGCGCCGGTCGACTACTGCCGCCAGAACCTTGCCGCCGGCAAGGCGCGGGTGCTGGTGGTCAATTCCGGCAACGCGAACGCCTTCACCGGCAGGAAGGGCAAGGCTTCAACCGCGCTGACCGGCGAGGCGGCGGCAAAGGCGGCAGGATGTGCCGAGAGCGAGGTGTTCCTGGCCTCGACCGGCGTCATCGGCGAACCGCTTGACACCAACAAATTCAGCCACCTGCTTGCCGCCCTGGTGAAGGATGGCAAGCCGGACCTGTGGACCGACGCGGCCAAGGCCATCATGACCACGGACACCTATCCGAAGGTGGCGACGCAGACCGTGAAGCTCGGCGACGCCGACGTGACCATCAACGGCATCGCCAAGGGCGCCGGCATGATCGCGCCCGACATGGCGACGATGCTCTCCTTCATCGCCACCGACGCGCCGATCGCCGCGCCCGTGCTGCAGGACCTGTTGTCGCGCGGCACGGCCAAGACCTTCAACGCCGTCACCGTCGACAGCGACACTTCGACCAGCGACACGCTGCTTTTCTTTGCAACCGGCAAGGCAGCCGCGCGCGGCGCCCCGGCGATCAGCGATCCGAAGGATGCGCGGCTCGGCGCCTTCCGCCGCGCGCTCGGCAAGGTGCTGAAGTCGCTGGCGCTGCAAGTGGTGCGCGACGGCGAGGGTGCGCGCAAGCAGGTCGAGGTCACCGTCACCGGCGCCAAGTCCGCCCGCTCGGCCAAGCGCATCGCGCTCTCGATCGCCAACTCGCCGCTGGTCAAGACGGCGGTCGCCGGCGAGGACGCCAATTGGGGTCGCGTCGTCATGGCCGTCGGCAAGGCCGGCGAGCCGGCCGACCGCGACCGGCTGTCGATCTGGTTCGGCGACAACCGGCTGGCGCATGAGGGCGAGCGTGATCCGGCTTACTCCGAGGAAGCGACCTCGGCTTATATGAAGCGGGACGATATCCGCATCCGCGCCGATATCGGCATCGGCCGCGGCAAGGCGACGGTGTGGACCTGCGACCTCACCAAGGAATATGTCGCCATCAATGGCGACTACCGGAGCTGATGGCGCCGGTGTCGAGGCATCCGGCAAGCGTGCTTGCGATCGTGCGCCGCTACGAGGCGGCGGGTTTTCGCGCTTGGCCGGCGGCGGCCGTCCATTATGACGGGACATGGGTGGTGCGGCTGACGGCCGGCCATCCGGCAAAGCGTCTGAATTCGGTCAACCCGCTCGATCCGGGCGACACCCAGCACATTGCCGAGCGGATCATGCGCGCCAGCCGCCGTTTCGACGCCTACGGCCGGCCGCTGACCTTTCGCATGTCGCCGCTTTCGGGGCCGGTGCTGTCGAAGCATCTCGACGAGGCGGGCTGGAGCCGGTTCGACGAGTCGCTGGTGATGCGGCTGCCGCTCAAGGAGGCTGAGCTCGACGCCGCGATGGACCAGATTCCGCTGAAGGACATCAGCCGCTTCATCGGCGCGGCGATCAGGACGAGCAGCTCGGATGTCTCGCTGCGGCCCGGCCTGTCGGAGGTCATCGGCGCCATCCAGCCCGAAGCGGGGCTGTTTGCGCTCGAAGACGGCAACGAGCCGCTCGCGACGCTGATCTGTGTCCATGACGGCGATCTCGCCGGGCTGTTCGAGGTCGCCACCGAGAAGTCGGCTCGCAACAAGGGTCATGGCCGCAACCTCATCCTGTCGGCGCTGAAATGGGCGCGGCTGCGCGGCGCGCGCGAAGCCTGGCTGCAGGTGGAAGCCGGCAATGTCCCGGCGCTGTCGCTCTACCGGTCGCTCGGCTTCGAGGAAGTCTACCGCTACCACTATCGTCGGCCGCCGGGCGCATGAGCGAGATCAAGCCAGCCGGAAAGCGCCTGCTCCTCGTCGCGGCCTGCGCGCTGGTCGACGCCGACCGGCGCGTGCTTCTGGCGCAGCGCCCCGAAGGCAAGCAACTCGCGGGCCTTTGGGAGTTTCCAGGCGGCAAGGTCGAGCCCGGCGAGACTCCGGAAGAGTGCCTGATCCGCGAGCTGCATGAAGAGCTCGGCATCGAGACCGAGATACCCTGCCTCGCGCCGCTCACCTTCGCCAGCCACAGCTATGACGATTTCCACCTGCTGATGCCGCTTTATGTCTGCCGGCGTTTCCGCGGCATCGCGCAGCCGAAGGAAGGGCAGGGGCTGAAATGGGTGAGGCCACGGCAGATGCGGGATTATCCGATGCCGCCGGCGGACGCGCCACTGATCCAGTTTCTCATCGATCTGTTGTGATCGTCAGAGCAGTTCGGCGTTTCCACCAGACGGCTACGCACTTTTCCTGGAGTAGCCGCGAGCTGCCTTTGCCTCGTCTGTTTTAGGCAGCGTTAATGGAAGATTTATCTCGACATGGAAGATTGAGGCGAAGTCGTCCGCGCGGCGGCATGCCCGATTTTGTTTGGAGCCATTCCATGAGCCTCGAGAGAGACTGGGACTCGATCCGGCCCGATCGTACTTTCCGCGCCGCCGATGCCGGCATGGGCATTTTGCGGATCACGTTGCTTTTCGGATCGGCTGCAGTGGCGCTGGCGCTGATCGCGACGCCTTTCCTCGACAGCCAGACGCGGTCGCAGAGCGCGCGTGGCGGCCTGGCCAGCGGGCTCGACATGACCAGCACCGGCTCGATCGGCCGCCGCGACACCTACACACTGCGGCGAAGCGTGCTGCAGCCGCTGCCAAGTTCCATCTGCGTGATCCGCAACGACGGCAGTCGCCATGGCGACTGCTAATTGGTTAATAAATTCAGCGAGAAGTGGCTGTTTCACCCCCCGTTAAGCTTTTGCCGTTAACCTTTCTTAACGGGTAGGCCCTATGGTTCCCCACAAGAGGGATCGACGACCATGAAAAACCTGCTGCAGCAATTCGCGAAAGATGAATCGGGCGCCACGGCCATCGAATACGGTCTCATCGTCACCGTGCTGTCGCTCGTCATCATCGGCGGCGTCGGCAAGGCCGCGGATGCGATCCAGTGGTTGTTCAGCGACAACAACAGCAGGCTTGCCAACGCCTTTGCCCAGCACTGACCGCATTAGCGGTCCGGCGTTGGCGGGATCGCTGAACCGCTCTAACTATTTGTTTTTACGAAATTTCCGACGGAAACCGGTACACGCTTTTCCTGGAATTGCTCCGGACCGCGGGGCCGATCGGTCAATGCCCCGTCGGCTTCTCCAGGATCGTCTTCAGCGAGACCTTGGCCGAGCCGGGTTTGAGCGGCTTCTGCTGCGAGGCGTCGGGCGCCCAGCCGGACATCCACACGATCGAAAAGCTCGCCCGGATGCGGCCGTCCGGGTCTGAAAACCGTTCGGCATAAATTTCGGCGGCACGGGCGAACAGCCGCCTGGTGGCGGGTCGCCGGCTGCGATCGAACAGCGGGCTGGTCTCGCCCATGGCGCGCAGATCGGCGGCAAGGCCGAACAGCGAGGAGTAGCGCGCCGTGACCGTCTCGACGTCGGCGACCGGCAGCGCCAGGCCTGCACGCTGCAGCAATGCGCCGGCGTCGCGCACATCGGTGAACGGAAGAACGCGAGGGCTCGCGCCGCCATGAAGCTCGGTCTCGGCGGCAAGCAGGCTTTCGCGCAGCTCCGCAAGCGTGCCTGCACCGGCCAATGCGCCAAGGAACAGCCCGTCGGGCCGCAACGCGCGACGAATCTGCGCGAGCACGCCGGGGATGTCGTTCATCGCCTGCAGCGACAGCAGCGAGACGACGAGATCGAGGCTTTCGGCTTCGAACGGCACGGTTTCCGCCGGGACGACGACACCAGTTTCGCCGGCAAGGAAGGCTTGGTCCGTCTCCACGCGAACGATGTCGGCCACCTTGCCGCTGCCGGCGAGCACTTTGGTCGCGGCCGATGTCTGGCAGAACAGCGCCGCCGCCTTGCCGAACCTTCGCTCAACGGCGCCCAGCCGGTCTGCAAGGTCCTCCGCCGCCCGCCGCATCAGGAAATCGGCGCCTTCGACGGGACGAGCGAGTGCCCGGCGCTTGTGTGCAAGCCAAAGCTCCGTATCGATCAAGGACTGCAATGGGCTATTCCTATTGCCCGCGCATGGCGGACCGATGCTATGGTGGCGTGGGGTTTCACTTCACGTGGCCGATCCGGTGCACAAGATCAAGACCATTGCGATCAAGGATACGGCGCGGCAGGCGCTCGGTTGGCCGGCGCGCATGTTGTTTCCGCCGGTCTGCGCCGGCTGCCGCCGCCACGTTTCGCAGCCCGGCGTGCTGTGCGGCGCCTGCTGGCCGAAACTCCGGTTGCTGGAGAAGCCCTGGTGTCCGGTGATGGGTACGCCCTTTATCCATGACATGGGCGAGGGTTTTCTCTCCGCCGAGGCGATCGCCGATCCGCCGCCTTTCGAGCGGGCGCGGGCGGCGGTCGTCTATTCAGGTGTCGCGCGCCAGATGGTGCAAGGACTGAAATACCAGGATCGCACCGATCTCGCGCCGTGGATGGCGCGCTGGATGATGCGCGCCGGGGCGGAATTGATCACCGAAGCCGACGTCGTGGTGCCGGTGCCGCTGCACTGGCGGCGCTTTTTCCGCAGACAGTTCAACCAGTCGGCGGAGTTGGCGCGGGCGGTATCGAAGCTGAGCGGTCTGCCTTTTTCACCGGCGGCGGTGCGGCGCGTCAAGCTTACCCGCCAGCAGGTCGGGCTGGAGCGGCACGAGCGCGAGGAGAATGTGCGCGCCGCTTTTCGTGTCCCGCCGGAAGCCGAGATCGACATCGCTGGGCGCAGGGTGCTCGTCATCGACGACGTCTTCACCACCGGCGCCACCGTGCGGGCGGTGGCCAAGGCGCTGAAAAAGGGCGGTGCCGGAGCAGTCGACGTGCTGACCTTCGCCCGCGTCCTGCCTGGGGACTTTCGGGCCGATGAGTCCGCGACTATATAGGGTTTAGCTGTAGTTTTGGTGCATGTCGTTTTCACACAACCGCTGGGCGGTATGCACAGGCAGGATGACTGACCGATGGTCGACGTGACGATCTACACCCGGATGATGTGCGGCTATTGCACCGCCGCCAAGCGGCTGCTCGAGCGCAAGGGTGTGGTCTATACCGAGCACGACGCGTCGTTCTCGCCGGAACTGCGCCAGGAAATGATTTCCCGGGCGCATGGGCGAACCACCTTTCCGCAGATATTCATCGGCGATACGCATGTCGGCGGCTGCGACGACCTCCATGAACTGGAGTCGCAGGGCCGGCTGGACATGCTGCTTGCCAACGGAGCGAGGGCTTGATCATGGGTGTTTTCAAGGCGGCAGCGGTGCAGATGCGTTCGGGGACCAGCCCGGAACGCAATGCTGCCGACATGGAAAGGCTGGTGCGCGAGGCGGCACACCAGGGCGCGACCTATGTCCAGACGCCGGAGATGACCGGCGCGCTCGTGCGCGACAAGGAAGCGGGTGCCGCCGCCTTCACCACCGAGGACAAGGACATTGTCGTTTCGACAGCCGGCAAGCTGGCGAAGGAGCTTGGCATCTACCTCCATATCGGCTCGACAGCCATCCGCCGCGCCGACGGCAAGCTTGCCAATCGCGCGTTCCTGTTCGCCCCCGACGGCGCCGCGGTCGCCAATTATGACAAGATCCACATGTTCGATGTCGACCTCGACAATGGCGAAAGCTGGCGCGAATCCGCCTCCTATGAGCCTGGAACGGAAGCGGTGGTGACCGATATCGAAGGGGTCAGGCTGGGCTTCGCCGTCTGCTATGATCTGCGTTTCCCGCAGCTTTTCCGCGCCGAGGCGCTGGCAAGAGCGGAGGTGCTTTCGGTGCCTGCCGCCTTCACCCGCCAGACCGGCGAGGCGCACTGGCATGTGCTCCTGAGAGCGCGAGCGATCGAGAATGGCGCCTATGTCGTCGCCGCCGCGCAAGGCGGCCTGCACGAGGACGGCCGCGAGACCTATGGCCATTCGCTGATCGTCGATCCATGGGGCCGCGTCATCGCCGAGGCCGCGCATGACGAGCCAGGCGTGATCGTCGCCGAGATTGATCCGGCGCAGTCGCTCGCCGCGCGCCGCAAGATACCCAACCTCCGGAATGCGCGCGATTTCACCGTCAATGCCGGCGAGGGCGAGGCGCCGCGCCTCAGGGGTGCAGCCTCTTGATCCGCTTTTCGCTTATCTGTGAGCACGAGCACGAGTTCGAAGCCTGGTTCCGCAGCAACGACGACTTCGACACGCAGAAGAAGCGCGGCTTGGTCGATTGCCCGGCCTGCGGTTCGCACAAGGTTCAGAAGGCGCTGATGGCGCCGGCCGTTTCCACCTCGCGCAGCCAAGAAAAGGTGGCTTTAGCCATGGGCGAGGCGCAGAAGCAGGCGCTGGCGCAACTCAAGGCGCTGGCCGACAAAGTGCGCGAGAATGCCGACTATGTCGGCGACAAGTTTGCCGAGGAAGCGCGCAAGATCCATTTCGGCGAAACCGATCCGCGCGGCATCTATGGCGAGGCGACGACGGAGGAGGCGCAAAGCCTCGCCGAAGACGGCGTCGAGTTCATGCCGATCCCGAGCTTTCCGGAGGACCGGAACTAGCCGGCTGTCTGGCTCAGACTTCCGATCAGCTTTTCCAGCAATTTTGCCAATGCCTCCCGGTCTTCGCGCGTCAGGCCGGCGAGGGTCCGGTGCTCGTTGGCGACATGGGCGGCAAGCGCCTCATCGATGAGCTCGAGGCCTTTGGCGGTGAGCTGGACAACAACCCCGCGCCGGTCGCTGGGATGCGGCGCGCGCTGGATCAGGCCGGCCTTTTCCAGCCGGTCGAGGCGGGCAGTCATGGCGCCTGACGTCACCATCGTCGCTTCATAGAGCTCGGTCGGTGTCAGGGCGTAAGGCGTGCCTGAGCGACGAAGCGTCGCCAGCACGTCGAATTCGCCTTGCTGCAGTCCGAAGCGGGCGAAGAGCGGCGCCAGCCGGTCCCGCGAGATCAACGATGCGGCTTCGCTCAACCGCCCGATCACGGCCATCGGCGAGACGTCGAGATCCGGTCGTTCGCGCTTCCACTGCTCGATCGCCCTCGCCGCACGGTCCATGTGCCTCACCGCAAAGTATCTTGACGTTAAGAATCTTTGCGCTATCTTATCTTAAGATGGACAAGCGGCCAAGCGCCGATCGAAGCACGGAGCCGTCTAATGAAGAAACTTCTCTGGGATTCGGCACTCGGCCTTCTGCTCGTCACCGGCGGATTGCTCGGCATGACTCTGCCTTTCGGCAAGCTCGCGACAACCGCCGGCGTGCCGGCCATGGTCTGGGCTTTCGTCATCTCATTCGGCGCCGGCGGCGTTTTGCTGGTAGCACTTCTGCTGCTTGGCCAGCGCATCCGGCTGACGGCGCGCAAGCTCCGCTATTTCTTCGTCACGGCGGCTGTGTCCTATGCCTTTCCCAATCTTTTGATGTTCTCGGCCATTCCGCATCTCGGCGCCGGATACACGGGCATCATGTTCACGCTCTCGCCGGTCATCACGCTGGTCTTTTCGATCCTGCTCGGCGTCAGGAGCCCCAACCTGCTCGGCGTCGTCGGCATCGCCGTCGGCTTCATCGGCGCGGTGATGGTTGCGCTCACGCGAGGCGAGGCTGGCCAGCCGGCGGACTATTTCTGGGTGGCGATCGGGCTGCTGATCCCCGTCAGCCTGGCCGCCGGCAACATCTACCGCACCGTCGACTGGCCGGAATCAACCGGTCCGATCGAACTCGCCGTGGGCAGTCATCTCGCGGCGGCGACCTTGCTTCTCATCGGCATCCTGACGCTATTCGGCTGGCAGGCGTTCGCTCCGCTCGGCGGCGTGCCGCTGGTGGCCGCCGGACAGGTGGCGTCGGCGTCGGCGATGTTCGCCTTCTTCTTCCGGCTGCAGGCGGTCGGCGGACCGGTCTATCTCAGCCAGATCGGCTATGTGGCGGCAGCGGTCGGGCTGTTTGCCGGCACGATCTTCCTTGGCGAGCACTATCAGCTGCTGACCTGGCTGGGTGCGGCCATCATCACGGCCGGCGTTTTCATCACGACGAAAGCACAAAACCAGACCAGCGCGAGGGCGCAGGCTCAGCCGGCGTGAAGACGAACGCCGTCGTGCAGGCCGATCAGACCGAAGCCTTCTCGGCCAGCACCATGTAGTTGACGTCCATGTCCTTGGACCTCTGCCAGCGGTCGGCCAGCGGATGATAGATCACGCCGGTGCGGTCGATGACCGAGAGCCCAGCCGCGCCGAGCGCCTTTGCCAACTCCTCGGGCCGCACCAGCTTGCCGAACTGGTGAGTGCCGCGCGGCAGCCAGCGCAGCACATATTCGGCGCCGATGATGGCAAGGCCAAGCGCCTTCAGCGTGCGGTTGATGGTGGCGACGAACATGATGCCGCCGGGCCGGACCATCTCACTGCATTTGGCGACGAACAGATCGACGTCGGCGACATGCTCGACCACCTCCATGTTGAGGATGACGTCGAAGGTCTCGCCGGCGTCCGCCAGCGCCTCGGCCGTGGTGGCGCGATAGTCGATGCCAACACCGGCCTCGGCCGCATGCAGTTTCGCCACTTCGATGTTGGTGGCGGAGGCGTCGGCGCCGAGGTGGTCGGCGCCGAGCCGCGCCATCGGTTCGCACAAAAGCCCGCCGCCGCAGCCGATGTCGAGGAAACGCAGGCCCTCGAAAGGCCTGGCCGCGCGCGGGTCGCGGCCGAAGCGGCTCGCCACCTGGTCGCGGATATAGGCAAGCCGCACCGGGTTGAACTTGTGCAGCGGCCGGAACTTGCCGTTCGGGTTCCACCATTCTGCGGCAAGGGCGGAGAAGCGCTCGACTTCGCCGGTATCGATGGTCGATCGGCGGGGCTCAGGCATGGGCGGGTCTCCTCGAACGCTAGGAAGTCGGGCGTGGGGGAGGGA
>NZ_RZSC01000191.1:0-9253 GCF_003998155.1 Mesorhizobium sp. M1E.F.Ca.ET.063.01.1.1 | reverse complement strand
GAAGGTCTCCATCATAGGCCCGTCCGGCTCCGGCAAGACCACCGTGCTGCGCATGCTGATGACGCTGGAAACCATCAATGACGGCGTCATCTGGGTGGAAGGCGAGCCTCTCACGCATATGGAGAAGAACGGCAAGCTCGTGCCGGCCGATCTTGCCCATATCCGCCGCGTTCGCGCCAAGATCGGCATGGTCTTCCAGTCGTTCAACCTTTTCCCGCATATGACGGCATTGCAGAACTGCATCGAGGCGCCGATAACGGTTCTCGGCATGAAGCGGGCCGAAGCCGAGGCAAGGGCGGCCGAGCTCCTCAACATGGTCGGCCTGTCGGAGAAGAAGGACCATTATCCCTCGCAGCTCTCCGGCGGCCAGCAGCAGCGCGTCGCGATTGCCCGCGCTTGCGCCATGCGGCCGAAGATCATGCTGTTCGACGAGGTGACCTCGGCGCTCGACCCGGAACTTGTCGGCGAAGTGCTGCAGGTGATAAGGCAGCTCGGCCGTGAGCATGACCTGACCATGCTGATGGTCACCCACCAGATGGGCTTCGCCAAGGAATTTTCAGACCGGGTCTGTTTCTTCTATCAGGGCAAGATCTGCGAACAAGGATCGCCGAGCGAGTTGTTCGGCGCGCCAAAGAATGAGCGGACGCGGCAGTTCCTGCACGCCGTCCTGGAGGCTGGATGACGCTTGACACGGATGCCCCGGCCGCTGCGGTGATCAGTGCTGCTCCACGCCCGCTGTCGGCGCGGGAACGGTTCGAACGCATCTACCTGATCTTGCGCGACCGCATCTGCCTGCTCGACTACCCGCCGGGAAGCCGGCTTTCCGAGGAAGAGCTCGCCCAGGAATTCGAGATCAGCCGCACGCCGGTCCGGCGCGTCCTGGCGCGCCTTGAATCCGAAGGCCTGGTTCAATCCGTCCACGGCGTCGGCACCATCGTCACCGACGTCGATATCGAGGAATTGCAGCAGGTCTATCATCTGCGCCTGGAACTGGCGCTTCTGGTCGGCAAGCTTTCGCCGATTCCGCGCACGGCGGCGGACCTGGATCGGATCCGGGCGCTGATTGCCCGCTGCGATTCCGACATGCTCAATCCGGATCAGCGCGCCTTCCTGCAGCTCAACATGGATTTCTTCACCGAACTGTCCGGCATGACCGGGAACCAGCCGCTGCGCGAGATCAGCGAAAGGCTGTATTTCCAGGTGGCGCGCGTCGTCCTCAAGATGATGCCGCAACTCGGCCTCGTGGAGGAGTTCACCGCGTTCCGGCGTGAAATGGAGGAGGTCCTGGCCGCGGCCGAGATCGGCGACTGGGAATCGATCGGCCACATAAGGCGCGCCCACATCTCCATGAGCTTCCTGCGCATGATGCGCCACGCCGGCGCGGCAAGCGGCCTGGAAGGCTGAGGCGCACAGCCGCAACTTCTTCACTGTCACCTCGGCAGGGCCGCTTGCTCGTAAAGACGAGATGACGACAGCCAGGCTCGAAGGTTTCGCGGGACGGCAACTTCGGCACCTGGAAGTATCTCCTCGCCTGGACTTTGCGCCGGAGCCGCGAATTTTTATATTCAAGTTATCTAAAATCCTCTATAAATGGATCATGCGGGAGAGGGGGGTCTCTGGCATGATCGACTCGGATGTATTCGACTTCGTCGAGCGCTGCAGGAAGCACACGGCGACGGGACCGCTGTTGAGCGATCTGCTCGATACGGTAAAAAATCTTGGATTCGAACATCTTATCTTGAGCGGCGTGCCCTTGGGCGGGCAGAAGCTGGCACCGATGGTGGAATTGAACGGCTGGCCCGAAGGCTGGTTCGAACGCTATGTGGAGGCCGAGCACGCCGCCGTGGATGGCGTCTGCATCTATTCGGCGAAGACGTTGAAGCCGTTCCTGTGGTCTGAAGTTCCCGCCAAGTGGTCCGATACGCAAGCCTCGCGGCGCGTTGCGGGCGAGGCGACGGAATTCGGCATCTGCAGCGGCTTCGCCGTACCGATGCTGAGCGTCCATCACTGGCAGTCCGTGCTGTCATTCGCCTCCTCTCAGAAGCGCTGCAACCTGTCGCCGCGCCAGCAGGTGCAACTGGTCACCATGGCCGTGTACGCCGGCATGGCGATCCAGGCGCTTGCGAACGACGATGAAGACGGTGAAGGTCCGCTGACCGATCGGGAAAAGGAAGTGCTGCTATGGGCCGCGGCTGGCAAGACCTCGTCGGAAACCTCGCAGATCCTCGGCCTGACGGAGCGCACCGTCAAATGGCACGCGACGCGGGCCCGCGAGGCTTTTGGCGTGGCCACCACTACGCAAGCCGTCGTCGAGGCGGTGCGCCGGCGCCTGATCCACCCGTAACTGCGTCAACTGTCCGATCGGACAGGTGACGCACATTAGAACGGCTGCAACTATTCCCCCAAGAACGGTCGGGGGATCGCGCGATGATTACGGCTCATGTCGTCAATGCGCATAACAAGCATCTCTACGAAAACGAATTCGACGAATTTCTGCGCCGCCGGCACGACTTCTTCGTGCATCAGAAACGCTGGCGCCCTCCGAGCCCGGACGGCCGCGAGCTAGACCAGTTCGATACGGACGCGGCGACCTATCTGCTCGGTATCGAAGATGGTCGCGTCGTGACCTCGGCTCGATTGATCCCAACCAGCGAGCCGCACATGGTCTCGGAGGTCTTTCCTCACATGTGCGAGAAATCGGGCGTCCCGAGACGTCCCGACTGGGCCGAATGGACGCGCACCTTCGTCGTTCCCGACAAGCGCTCGACCGGGTTGCGAGGCACGCTGACGCAGCTCTGCTGCGCGGTGATGGAATACGCCCTCGATGAGGGCCTGAGCGCGGTCGGCGGCGTCCAGGAAACCTACTTCATGCCCCACCACGGCGCGCTGAAATGGCATGCCGAGCCGCTGGGCATGGCCAGGGAAGAAAACGGCGAATGGTACATCGTCGCGTATATCGAGGTGAATGAAGCGGCGCTTGCGAGTGTTCAGAAGATACTGGGGATTGAGCATTCGTTGCTGGTGAGAAGGGGGACGCAAGTCCCGTTCGTTGAACAACCGACCTGCCATAACTCGGTTGTTTTGGTTGAGGTATAGTCACTAACGGGAGGTAGTCATGTCAGAAGTTCTAGCTGCTGCCACAATAAAAGAAGGAAAATTGGATACGTACACACCAAACGTAAAATGGGAAAACAATATACTTTCTTTTGAAATTCCGGAAAAATACAAAGGAAAATTTGTTCCAATGGTTTCTCATTGCCATAACGTGCCTTATGTAACGAGCACCCATTGGATCAAGCAGATCGGCCAAGAATACATTGTTGTGATGCAGTCGGCGCAAGATACGAGCGGGCGGGTGTTCCCGCCTACTGATTTTACGGCAGTGATAGTGTCAACTATATAGTTTGGTTGATGCCATTTTAAATGATACTTATGCAAAGCAATAGAGAAGACAAGGGGAAGCAGTCGTCGTTGACGATTGCTGGGAGGGGGTATGACAAGGAAATTCCACAAATCCATCAGTAAGAAGCGAGTTGAAGCGATCATAGAGCGGTTAGCGGGCAATGCGACGCCGCCCACTTTCTCTAAAGATCTCGTGGCTACCATGGCTGTGAAGGCTCCCGCTGGCAAGGGCGAGCCTATCGGCTGTTGCGCCATTGTCGTAAACAGTTCGACCCACCTCAGGCCGACTACCAAAGCGGTCTGCGATCAAATCGAACAGGATTTGAATGGCGCAGGCTCGACACAATGGTTCGCGGATCCTTGTAGGGCCTGGTGATGTTGACGCGCATTGCGATTGCCTCGACAATCTGTGGTTTGGCGTTGGTGGGCTGCGCAAACCCGCGCTTTAGCGTCCCATATACGAAAGCCGGATATCCAGACGCAATCGACATCAACAAGCGTATTCGCTGCGAGTTGGCGACGCTAGTTAGCAAAAAGGATGGTTTCCCGTTCCGACCTGTCTTGCTCCAAGGAAATTATCGGGTCGCCGGCATTCTATCGTTAGGAAGCAAGCTGAGTGCTGGTGTGAAGCCATCACTGGGCTTTCCCGGGGCAGGAAGAGTCACGGGTGGAGTTGTAGATATCGACGTGACCCCCAACGTTACACGCACGATAGAGAGAACGGGGGTGACTTATCTGAACTATTCTCTTTTCGACATTTACAATCACACAGGGGATGCCGGGGCCGATTTTACTTGTCCGAACGCGACCAGCGATCTGGCAGGGAAGTTGGGAATTGCGGAATTGGTGGCAACCTCCCTGCCACTCCCGATTCAGCAAGACGCCGGTGCTCCTGGAGGTCAGTTTGGCGGCACGATTACCTTCACCACGAATGTGGGTGTTACAGGCGGCCCAACCTGGATACTGAAGCACTTCAAGGGTCCTGGCAGCGGCTTTGCAAACGCCTCAAACGAATATACCAACAAACTGACCCTAGCCTTCTTCCAGCAACCGCTTGGCAAGACAAAAGCCGAAACTGAAAGGTTGGTTCGGGCCGAGGCGTTGCAGGTCCTTCAGTCAATCATTGATCAGGACACGTCTCGCCAGCTATCGACGATCATCAACAGCCAGTAATTTAGCCAGATGACGTGTCTTCGAGCCACTCGCTCTCTAAGTCGGCGGGGTGGGCCTCGTGCCAGTTCTGCTGGTTCGGCGCGATGAAGTTATGCAGGCGCTCGGTGAGGCGGGTATTTGGCCGGCAGCTATCCGTGAGACCTGTGATGGTCCAGAGCGATCTACCTAGGCCAGACATCTATATCCCGGACGAGCGGTTTCACACGCTCATCGAGCGGTTGAAGGAAATCAAACGAGGCGGACGATGAGGCCCGCGACAAAGCCATCCAGTTCGCGTTGATGGACATTGGCGGTATCGCATCGGAAAGCTTGCGCGGCTACTATGAATAGCTGCCGTCAAACCCTCGCCGACCGACAGGAAGCCCGCTCGCTACTGGGCGGGCTTCGTTTGCCGAGATCGTCACATAAAGTAGATGTCGCTCTCGCGGTCCATCGGCGCTGCAAAATAATTAGCTTCGGCGGGAGCACCGGAATCTCGCGTTACATCTCGGAAGAATTTTTGGTCGAACCGGCCCCGGCAAAGCGCCATATATCTCATGGCTCTAATTAGTGCTGATCGATCCCAATCGCCGCCACCGTGGCGAGCGCTATAAATGTCTTCCAACTGGTAGAAGGTCGGCGCGATTCCTTGTCCGCCGTCCCAAGCGTCATCGAGGCGCTTGCTAAGCTCCTCCATCATTTCCTTCGTCACGGCAAAATTATCTTCGAACGCCTGATGCCATTGCGCGCCTTCATGAAAGATCGGGTAAACATCGTTGTCCCAGGCATAGACGTAGGCATCATCAATGCGCCGGCCCATTTCTGGATGCAGCGCCATCGACAAAATGTTGAACTTCATTAGCGTGTATTCTTTGGAAGTCACTTCCCCACCTATCAGTAGTGTTGCAGTCGCCGATAGGTGGGTGAAACGGCGGACGTATTCAATGGTGATCGGTGGCTTTGCACCACTTTTTCAAACAACGTCATAGGCGGCCCTTTCTTTTGTGCTTTGCCGCGCCAATGATGCGAATCTGGGAGTGGAGGGGATAGTAGATGGCAATTGTTCGACGCGGCTTCGACGCGATCCGAAGCAGGCTCACCGGCATCGGCTTCCTCAGTATTAGCGCAAGCTGGAACCCGCCAGTCGCACAACGGACAGTGATCTTGCGGCTGTTCAATTTCTTGGAGAACCGGCGCGTCCTCTACGTCCCAATGCATTTCGAAGTTCCGGACCAAGTTGACCAATCCGTGATTCAGATTCGCAATGAGCTTACGCAAATCTTGAACGACCTTCCCGAGGACTCGCCAGCCGCACGGCGCGTCCGGCATCTACGCACCGCCTGCCGGCGCTTTCTGGAGGATGAGCCGCCTGATTACCGAAACATCGCTTATCGCCTTCGCAACGACTTCGACCACGGATCACCGTCACGGTGGCACGCTCACGGCGAGCGCGCGTTGACGCCCGGCTATTTCGTGACGCTAGGGGAGTTGCGGGCAACCTTCGGATTGCAGCTTTCGGCGCTCGCGGCCGAATTCGAGATAGACGTGGAGGAAGACCTTGCGTCGATTTTTCCAGTTGCCCTGGACCCGCGAGGCGAAGAGTGAACAAAGGGCTTCTGAAGGCTGAAATTCTCCGCCAGATAAAAAACTCGCGGAAGAGGATGGTTCGCCTCCCGGCCGCGCACGATTTCAGAACGCCACCGGTATCAAACACCACGAGTGGCGCGGGCTGATTTGGAGGACATGGAGCGACGCCTTAGAGGAAGCCGGCTTCGCTCCAAAGAACTTCACCGGCCGGATTGACGCAGATGTGGTCCTAACCGCCGTCATTGGCCTAGCCCGCCGGTTGAAACGATTTCCGAATTCGTCCGACCTGCTTTTTGAAGGCTCTAACAATCCAGAGTTTCCAAATGCCAAGACCATCATGCAGCGCTGGAAAATGACGGAACTGGCGGATGCGGTTCGAACACTGTCAGAGAGGCTCGGCGACAGCGAGACGACTGCATACAGCGACGACTATCTCGCAATCGCTCGCTCAAAGGCGCCCGTCGAAGAGGATGAGACGGCAGCGAACGAAAGCGTCGGCTATGTCTACATGATCCGCTACGGCAAGGATTTCAAAATTGGCCGGACTTCATCTTTGACCCGGCGTTCTCGCCAGATTCAAATCGAGTTGCCGGAATCTACAGACCTTGTGCATTCTATCTTGACTGATGACCCGGCTGGAATCGAAGCCTATTGGCATCGTCGCTTCGCCAGCTATCGAGGAAGCGGCGAGTGGTTCCGATTGCCGAAGCATGAGGTTGCCGCGTTTAAGAAGTGGACCAAGATTCTCTAATGCCTAGCGACAGATTGTGCGCCTCACGAGTAATCCCTTGCCACGTATTGCGCCGCGAACTCCGCTTCCAGCCGCTTGTCGTCTTCCCGTGACATCGGCGAGGGGTTTGCCCTATCCCATGCCCGCAAGCGAGCATTTGCGGCTTTCATCGCCTTGAAGAGATCGCTGTTCGATAAGTCATCGGCCCCTGTTTCCTGTCTGAACGCCCTAAATGCTTCCGACCGTCGCGTTGACCACCCCGCATATGCCGGATGATTTGCGAGCCGATATTCCTGCAACGCTTGCTCGCGGTGTTCGGCGGCGCGCCTTTCCCATGGAGCGGGCTTGCCCTTCTTGCCGGGATTGTTGCTCATGATGTGTCCCCGCGATGTATCACTTAGCATTCTCTAATAAGAGCTAAGTATCTGATTTTATCGCAAAAAGTAAGGATGGCTGGGGAACCTGGATTCGAACCAGGACTAACGGAGTCAGAGTCCGTGGGTCTACCGTTAACCTATTCCCCAGCAGGCGCGGTTGGTTTCGCGCGAAGCGGGCGGCTCATGCGCCGCGAGCGCTGCCTTGTAGCCGCCGCCGGAAAATAGTCAACCCCGCACGGCGTTTCAATCGCAGCCTTTTTCTCGTTCGCTCACCGGAGCGCTTGAGAAGGCTCAGCCTTCGCCGCGGCTGTATTGCGAATGCTCGAAGAACAGCACCACGCCGAGCCCTATCAAGAGCGGGATGATCAGGTAGAACAGGCGGAACACCAGGAGGGCGGCCAGCACGCCGACCGGGTCCATGTGCGACAGACCGGCCAGGAAGACGATCTCGAAGACGCCAAGCGCACCCGGCGCATGCGACAGCAACCCCACCGAGAACGACACCATGAACACGCCGAGCACGACGAAATAGCCGGGATTGCCGGCCGCCGGCAGGGCAAAGTAGATGATCGCCGCGGCCGCCAGCAGCTCGACCGGGCCGATCAGCAATTGCCGCGCCACGATCGGCAGCGCCGGGTAATGCACCTGGAAGCTGCCGATCTTGAGCGGCCTCAGATGCAGCCAGCTGCAGAACACATAAACGCCGACCAGGATCAGCATGACGAGGCCGGCGGCCGCTGCCAGTTCGTGGTGCGGGGTCGTGGTGAAACGATCGACGATCTGCGGTTCCAGCACCAGCACGAGGCCGCCGACAAGCAGGCTGGAGAGCACGAAGGTGATCCAGCAGATCGCCACCAGAACGCCGACATCCTGGCCGGTCAGGCCTCTCGTGCCATAGGCGCGGTAGCGGATCACCGCGCCCGACAGCACCGAGCCGCCGATATTGTGCGACAGCGCATAGGTGGTGAAGGAGCAAAGCGTGACGAACAGCCACGAGACTCGTCTGCCGATATGAAGCAGCGCGATGTGGTCGTAGCCGGCGAGCGAGGCATAGGCGACGACCGAGCTCAGCGCCGCAAACATCCAGGCGCGCGGGGCGATGGCGACGATGCCGGCCCAGACGTCGTCGATCGAGATGCCGCGCAGCTCGTGGATGAGCAGCCAAAGTGAGAACACCACGGCCGCTATGCCGATGATCGGCCAGAAATAGCGCCCCCAGTTCATGGCGTCGTCGTCATGCGATCAAGCTCATTGATATGATGTTGCCCAGTACCCTTTTCCAACCCTCATTTGAGACATGCCTGATTGAAGCCGGCTATTCAACCGGCAAGAGATTGCCCCGGCGTGACGCCGCCAAAAATCAGGCCGCGCGCTCTTGGTGATTGCGGATCGCGCTGCTAGTCTGTCCTCAACTTGAAACAAATCGAGGTGCCTGCTGCGTCCTTCGGGTTCGCGCGGCGCCGAAAGGAATTGCAGTGGAAGACACGATACCGGCGCGGGCGCGTCGGCAGTGGGCATGTCCGGGGCATCGCCGGCGGAGTCGGCCGCCCCGTCCGCTGGGCGGTTCAGCCGTCATGCTGGCGCGCATGCCAGACATGTCGACCAAAGACATGCCGACAATCAAGGCGAGAACCAGAAGGGCAAGACGCGCAAGCGCCGCAAGCGCAGGCGCGGTCGCAAGGTGTTCGCGCGCGACGAGAATGGCGCCATACCGGTGTCGGCACCCGCCGCCAATCCCGTCAGCCATCCAACGCAGCCCGCGGCGGCAACGTCGCAGCCGCCGGTTTCGAACGTGCAGCGGCGGCCGCAGCAGGAGCTGCCGGTGTTCGCCGCGCTCGATCTCGGCACCAACAATTGCCGGCTGCTTGTCGCGGTGCCCGGCCGGCACGGCCAGTTCCGCGTCATCGATGCCTTCTCGCGGATCGTCAGGTTGGGCGAGGGGCTCTCCGCCAGTGGGCGGCTCGGCCGGGCCGCCATGGACCGCGCCGTCGAGGCGTTGAAAATC
>NZ_RZSC01000190.1:0-9273 GCF_003998155.1 Mesorhizobium sp. M1E.F.Ca.ET.063.01.1.1 | reverse complement strand
TCGCAGCAGTGGAGCTTGGCAACCTGCCCGATGGCTCGATGGTGGCCGACAACGACACCGCCTATGCGCTCCGTGCCGGCAAAAGAAGCAGGGCCGGTGGCCGGCGGCCAATGCCGTGACCTCGTCGAGGAAGAACAGCTCGGTCCAGCCGGCTTTGCCCCCCAATTGGCCGTCACTTTGGCGGTTGCGGCCCATCGGCTCGCGTTGGACGCTGCGGAACTCGCAGACGCAGATGATCCAGGCCTGTAACGCCCAGCGCTTCTTCAGAAGCGTCTTCGTCTCGGGGTCGTGGATGATGCCGCGATTGCCCATGAACAGGCCGCGCTCGGGCACGGCGTGGATGGCGCCGAACGGATCGACCCGGTTCTGCAGTGGCATAGCTTTCTCTCCGGCACGCACCTTGGCTGAAATGCGGGCGGCATGATATCGCTCGCCCTTGGAATTTCATGTCAGCAGGATTCTCATGCGGGTGCTGGTGGTCCAGAACTACGAAAACACCGGCCTCGGCCAGGTCGGCGCCGCACTTAAGGAGGCCGGCGCCGAGCTCGACCTGCGGCGTCCCTATGAGGGTGACCCGCTGCCTCAGGACGCGGCCGGGCACGATGCGATGGTCGTGCTGGGCGGCGGGCAGAATGCGCTGGCCGACGACGACTACCCCTATTTTCCCGCTCTGCTCGAACTGACGCGCGAATTCGCCGGCAGGGACCGGTCGGTGCTCGGCATTTGCCTCGGCGGCCAGCTCGTCGCCCGCGCCTTTGGCGCCGAAAACCACATCGGCCGGGCGGTTGAGTTCGGCTGGTGCGGCGTGTCGCTGACGAGGGAAGCCAAGGCCGATCCCGTGCTCGGCGCGCTGCCAGAAGAATTCCCGATCTTCCAGTGGCACGACGACACGTTCGACCTGCCCGAAACCGCCGTCCGGCTCGCCGGCAACGAGGTCGCCACGAACCAGGCCTTTCGCATCGGCCGCGCCGTCTACGGCTTCCAGTTCCATTTCGAGGCCGACCGCCCGCTGGTGCGCGACTGGAGCACGTCCTTCGCGGCAACGATTGCCGAGCGTAACCCCGACTGGGCCGGCAAGCTCGACGACGATATGGCCCGCAGCGGGCCCGACGCCGACGCCGCGGGCCTGGCGATCGCCCGCGCCTGGGTGGCGACGATCTAACGCGTGTCGCCCAAAAGTGCGCAGCGGTTTTGGGAAAACGACACGCGACGCGCTTGAGTTATCTCATCGATCGTTTCGCCAAGCGTGACATAATTGGCACGCGACGGCAGTTCCGCCTAGGGAAAACCTGCTTCGTCCTTGGCCTGTGCTCGCTCGCCATCCTAGAAGGCGCCCGCCCTGTATCGTTCGTGCAACCGCAATGAACCTTCTGTGTGATCTGCGCGACACACCGGCGATACAGAATCTGCCTAGAAGCGCGAAATCGTCGAAACATTGAGACGCATTTTATCGTTTCAACGCATTGGTAACCGCCTCGTGCACAGATGCAGAAAGCTCAACCAGAGATGACGTCCGTGAAAGCAGCGCTTTTGTCCTTTGTTATGCTGTCTGCCATCATCGTGTGCGGCCTCGGCATCTACGCCGCCGATGCAGCCAACAATCACCAGGCCGTTGACGGCTACGGCGTCACCGCCGCGCTTCGCTAAAGCCTGATCCTTCCCGACAAACGGAAAGCTGACCCCACAGCCGGGATCATGGCTAGAACGCCTTTCCCTGCACGGTCACGATACGCTTGTCGCCGCCGTTAACGGCAAGGGCGCTCAGCATTCCCGATTGCCAGGCGAGCGTGTCGACATTGACGCGGTTGGCCAAAACCTCGGTCTCCGGCACCGGTGTGTGCCCGTGCACGATCACCTTCGGGTGAAGGCCGGGGTGGTCGTGGAAGGCGTCGCGGATCCAGATCAGGTCCTGCGGGCTCTGGCTTTCGAGCGGAATGCCGGGCCTGATGCCGGCGTGACAGAAGAAGAAGTCGCCGAAGGTCACTGAAAAGGACAGCGAGCGCAGGAAGTCGACATGGGCTTGCGGCAAGGCTTCGACCAATGCCGCGTGTCCGTGCGCCAGCACCTCGTCCGGCCTGCCGAACCAGCTGCTGCCGGTCGAGAGCTTCACCCCGTATGACGCCGCGGTCTGGATACCGCCATAGCGCATGAACAGGCCGTCCGCGTCGGGCTCGGCAAGAAATTCCAGCATGCCGATGTCGTGATTGCCGGCAAGCGTCAGATTGCGCGGGTCGCGCTCTCTTGCCTCGATCAGGAAATCGATGACGCCTTTGGAATCCGGTCCGCGGTCGACATAGTCGCCGAGATGGATGATGCGCCAATCGGATGACGGTGCATATTCCAGCTCGCTTTCGATCCGGCGATGCATCGCGGCAAGCAGGTCATGGCGGCCATGCACGTCGCCGATCGCATAGAGCCGCATGCCGTCCGGCCCGCGAGCGTCGAGATAATGAATGCCGGTCTCAATCAAGGCATGCGTCTTCCCGTGTCGTAATCACGGGAAACTAGCGCGGATCGATGAATAGGCCCTAGCGTCGCAGCTGGTCCTTGCCCATGTCGGTTACCAAACGCTTACCGCACAGCGCCAGCGTGATGTCCATCTCCTTGCGGATGATTTCGAGCGCCTTGGTGACGCCCGCCTTGCCCATCGCGCCGAGTCCATAGAGGAAGGGCCGGCCGATATAGGTGCCCTTGGCGCCGAGGCAGAGCGCCTTGAGCACGTCCTGGCCAGAGCGGATGCCGCCGTCCATATGCACCTCGATCCTGTCGCCGACCGCATCGGCGATCTCCTCCAGCACCGAAATCGAAGAAGCGGCGCCGTCGAGCTGGCGTCCGCCGTGGTTCGACACGACGATCGCGTCGGCGCCGGTCTCGGCCGCCATCAGCGCGTCCTCCTTGTCGAGAATGCCCTTCAGGATCAGCTTGCCGCCCCAACGCTCCTTGATCCAGGCGACATCCTTCCACGAAAGCTGCGGATCGAACTGCTCCGTCGTCCAGGACGACAGCGAAAAGACGTCGCCGACATCCTTGGCATGGCCAACGATGTTGCGGAAGGTTCGACGCGGCGTGCCGGCCATGCCCAGGCACCAGCGCGGCTTGATGGCCATGTCGATGATGTTGGCGAGCGTCATCTTGGGCGGCGCCGACAGCCCGTTGCGCACATCCTTGTGGCGCTGGCCGAGGATCTGCAAATCGAGCGTCAGCACCAGCGCCGAGCACTTCGCCGCCTTGGCGCGATCGATGAGGTTGAGCACGAAATCCTTGTCGCGCATCACATAAAGCTGGAACCAGAACGGCTTCTTGGTGACGGAGGCGACATCCTCGATCGAGCATATGCTCATCGTCGACAGCGTGAACGGCACGCCGAACGCCTCTGCCGCCTGCGCCGCCAGCATCTCGCCGTCGGCATGCTGCATGCCGGTCAGGCCGGTCGGGGCCAGCGCCACCGGCATCGCCACCTTCTGGCCGATCATGGTCGATTCCAGCGAGCGGTTGCTCATGTCGACCAGCACGCGCTGGCGGAATTTTATCTTGCCGAAATCCTCTTCGTTGGCGCGGTAGGTGCTCTCGGTCCAGGCGCCGGAATCGGCATAGTCGAAGAACATCTTCGGTACCTTGCGGCGCGCCAGGTCCTTGAGGTCGGCGATGGTGAGAATTTCGCTCATGGTGGTCCCCGCTTGATCGATGCTTAGGAGCGTTTGCGTGTTGGTTCGATGTCGCCGGCTTCCGAGCGCTGCCTGAGCCGCAGCCGCGACACCCGCTGCCAGTCGCCGCTGCGCTCGGCTTCCGCCATGGAGCGCTCGACATAGGTGATGTGGTCCATCGCGGCCTTGCGCGCGGCGGCAGGGTCGGCCGCCTTGATCGCGGCATGGATTGCCCGGTGCTGGTGAAGCAGCGCGTCGCGCGCCCCGGGCACGGTGAACACGAGGAGCCGGTTCTGGAACACGCCCTCGGAGAGCAGCCGGTAGCACGAGCGCAGCGTGTGCAAGAGGATGATGTTATGCGCGCATTCGCAGACCGCGTGATGGAACTCGACGTCGATGTCCGCCTCGTCGTCGAAATCGCCGGTCCGGTGCGCTTCGTCCATGCGCGCCATGATGCGGTCGAGCAGCGCCAGATCCTCGGGCGTCGCCCGCCGCGCCGCGTATTCGGCGGCCACCGCTTCGATCTCGCGCCGGTACTCCAGATAATCGGTCACCGCCTTGCGGTGCGTGGAGATGAGGTCGGTCACCGGCTTGGTGAAAAGCTGGCCGATGACGTCGGCGACATGAGTGCCGCCGCCCGGCCTGGTCGTCAGCAGCCCACGTCCCTCCAGCGCCTTCAGCGCATCGCGCAGGATCGGCCGCGACACGTCGAACTGCCGCGCCAGTTCGCGCTCGCCCGGCAGCCGGTCGCCGGTACGCAGCACGCCTTCCAGGATCAGGTTCTCGATCTGCTGCAGCACCTCGTCGGCGGTGCGCGAATGCTCGATCCTGGAGAAGATATCGCTCAACGGAGGGCGCCTGGGAATGGGACGGATGTCGCGCAGATTAAAGCCACTGCCGCCAACTGGTCAAATTATTTATCCAATTCGCCGGATCCGGTAGACTCCGCGGCCGCGCCGTCCCATTCATGCCTGCTAAATTTGCTGTTTACGTGCAATGCTGATTGCCGCAAGAGGACGGGCTTGCACGAAGGGCCGAAACAAGGGGGACCAGCCGTGTCGGACGAGACGTCCAACCTCGAATTCCAGCCGCGCGCCCAAGGCAGCGTCATGGGCTTTCCGGCGCATGAGGGGCGGCCCGGCGCATTGGGCGAGGTGCATGCCCGGCCGCATCCGCTGGTCGAGAAGCCGCGTGTGCTCATCCAGCTCTCCTTCATGACCGAGGGCGGCGCCGCCGTCGACCATGCCGTGCTGTCCGACTTGTCGCGGCGCCTCGGTATCGCGGCGCCCGAACGCCATGCCCGTCACCATGCCATGAAATGGGGCAAGGGCACGGTTCGCTGGGAGCGGCACACCGAATTCTCGACCTATCTCTGGGAAGGGCCGCTCGCCGAGAACGGTCGGGGCCAGGAGGATTCGCCCTTCGGCAACGGCTTCTCGCCGCCCGGAACCGTGATCTCCGGCATCCGGCTCGAAATCCGCAAGTGGACGCAGGCGAGCGAGAAGCTGATCGCCGGCTTTGACCCGACCAGCCTCTGCTATTCGCTGGTCGAGCGGGGCGCGGCTGCCATCATCACCGACTTCCGTCAGGACGGCGATGGCCTGACCCGCATGTTGGTGCTCGACCGCGGCCTGACGCCGGCGAGCACCGGCGCCTTGTCGCATCGGCTGATCGACATCGAGACCTACCGGACGCTTGCTATGCTTGGCCTGCCGCTGGCGCTGACGCTGTCCGGCCGCGCCCGCCGCATCGAGGACCGGCTGGCCCAGACCACGTTGGAAATGAAGGCGGCCGAGACCCGCGACAGCCAGACGCTGCTCGCCGACCTCACCGAGCTTGCCGCCGAGCTGGAGGCCGACGCCGCCTCCAGTCTCTACCGTTTCGGCGCCAGCCGCGCCTATGACGGTATCGTCAGCGAAAGGCTGGAGGCGTTGGAGGAGGAGCCTGTGCAGGGCTACGACACCTGGGCCGGCTTCCTGCAACGGCGCATGGCGCCGGCCATGCGCACCTGCCGCTCGGTGGAGGAGCGCCAGGCCAATCTGTCGCGAAAACTCACCCGCACCACCACGCTGCTGCGTACCTGGGTCGATGTCGAGGTCGAGAAGCAGAACCGTGACCTGCTCGCCTCGATGAACAACCGTGCCCGGCTGCAATTGCGACTGCAGCAGACCGTCGAAGGCCTCTCGGTCGCCGCCGTGTCCTACTATGTCGTCGGCCTAATCGGCTATCTCGCCAAAGGCGCCTCGATCTTCGGCCACACCGTCGCGCCGGAAGTCGTCACTGCGGCTTCGGTGCCGGTTGCAGTGCTGCTCGTCTGGTGGGCTGTGCGCCGTGTGCGACGCATGCACTCCGAGCCGGCAAAGCACCCCGGCGAATAAGTAATCTCCCCCCTTGAGGGGGAGATGGCCGGCAGGCCAGAGGGGGGTCGTCTCACATAGAGCGCCGACGCTTGCGGGGCTACGGAAGCTGGCGCTTCACGCGCGGCGACCCCCTCTGTCGCCTTCGGCGACATCTCCCCCCCAAGGGGGGGAGAAAGCCAGCGGCAGATTGCCGCTGCGGAAGCTTGGGCCACGCCCGTCGTCCATTGCGACAAAAGCAGCGTTTGCAAGGAACCGCCCTAGCTGGTAAAAGATTTTGACCAGTCGAGCGGAGGAAGTGCCGATGTCCGGCCTTGCCATGCCCAAGCCAGATGCCGGGACGATGCACCGGCGCGCCGAGATCGTCGCCGACATGCGCATCATCGTGCCGGGCGAGGGTGTCGTCGACACGGCGAATGAAATGCGCGCCTTCGAAACCGATGGCCTCACCGCTTACCGGCAATTGCCGCTGGTGGTGGTGCTGCCAGAGACGGTGGCGCAGGTCTCGCGCGTGCTGAAATACTGCGACGAGCGCAACATCCGCGTCGTGCCGCGCGGCTCCGGCACCTCGCTTTCCGGCGGCGCGCTGCCGCTCGAGGATGCTGTTCTGTTGGTGATGAGCCGCTTCAACCGTATCGTCGCGATCGACTACCCGAACCGCGTCGTCGTCGCCCAGCCGGGCGTCACCAATCTCGGCATCACTATCGCCGTCGAGCAGGAGGGCTTGCGTCTGCCGCCGGTGAAACTGTTCAAGAAGGGCGTGCTCGATCCGGAGATCTACGCCATCATCTGCTCGAATATCCGCGTCGCCGACCAGCGCATCGGCGACATCCGCGCGCAAGCGGCGGCGCTCTTGATCGGACAGGACAGGCTCAGCGAAATCCTCGATCGTTACGGTGACGAAACTGTCGTCGAGGCTATTGCTGAGCTGCGCCGCCGCGCCGCCGACCAGATGCGCGCCTCGATCGCCGTTATACCGGACGGCGTCTACCGCTCGCAGGCCTTCGTCGATTCCGACGGGGTGGTGAACGAGCCGCTGACCATCAATCTGGCCGTCGAGAAGAAGGGCGACACGCTCACCTTCGATTTTGCCGGGTCGTCGAAACCTTGCGCCGGGCCGATGAACAGCGTGCTGGCGACGACCTTGTCGTCCGTCTATCTCGCCATGCGCCATATCTTCCCGGAAGTGCCGATCAGCGCCGGCGCCTTCGAGCCGCTGAACGTCAAGCGCCCGGAAGGCACCTTCCTCGACGCCAAATATCCGCGCCCCGTGTCGGGCTGCGCGGCGGAGGTCTCGCAGCGCATCGCCGAGGCAGTGTTCGCAGCGATGGTACAGGCGTTGCCGGAGAAGGTGACCGCGGCACCCGCCGGCTCCAGCGGCAATTTCGCGCTCGGCGGCAACGATCCGGCGCGTGGGCGCGACTATGTCATGTACCAGATCTCGGGCGGCGGCTATGGCGGCAATGCCGGCCATGACGGCTTGAGCAATGGTTGCTCGACCATCGGCATTTCGAAGTCGCCGCCGGTCGAGATCATGGAGCAGGCCTTTCCGGTGCTCTACCGGCATTATGCGCTGCGCGAAGGCTCGGGCGGCGCCGGCAAGCATCGCGGCGGCTTCGGACTGGCCTATGAGGTGGAGATATTGCGCGGCGAGGCGCGCGCGTCCTTCGTCATGGATCACGGCCGCTTCGGACCGCAGGGCGCGCTCGGCGGCAGGGACGGGGCGCCGAACAGCGTAACCGTGTTCAGGGGCGGGGAAGCGCATGTGCCACCGCATCTTTCCAAGGAACAGGACATAGCGCTCAAGGCCGGCGACCGCGTGCGCGTCGGCACGCCCGGCGGCGGCGGCTATGGCGATCCCAGCGAGCGCGACCCGAGGCTGATCGCCGAGGATGTCCGGCTTGGCTATTATACGCCGGAGCAGGCCAGGGAGATGTTCGGGTCCGCCCCGGCTGAATGATCAGGCCAGCTTCGCCAGCAGCCGCAGGAAGGTCGCGGCTTCCTTTGTCGTCAGCGGCGCCAGCGTTTCCTCGGTGATGGTGCGGGCGAGCGGGATCAGCCGCTCGATCGCCTCGCGGCCTTCCGGCGTCAGATTGACCAGCAGCCGCCGCTTGTCGACCTCGTGCTTGGAAAGCTCGACGAGACCACGCGCCTTCAGCCGGTCGATGACGCCTTTCACCGTAGCGGCATCCATGGCGATCAGCGTGCCGAGTTGGTTCTGCGAGGTCTCGCCGATATCGTAGAGCTTGGCCAAAGCCGCGAATTGCGGCGGCGTCAGATCGGCGATGTGGGCGGCGAAGATCGCGACATGGCGCTGATGCGCCTTGCGCAGGATGAAGCCGACCTGATCCTGCAGATGGTAATTGTTTTCGTCCGGCTCTTCGGCCTCTACCAGCCGCAGCAGATTGTCCTCGCCGCTCATCTCAAGCCGTCCCATGCCTTGATGTCCCCGGCTGCGAGGCCGCCCATGCGATCATGAACACGCGGGCCGCACGACATGGCGAGGCAGAACAGGATCTCGTCGGGACGCGGCCCGTCGCTGACGCCGACCTCCATGGCGTCGAAATGGCTGCGCACATAGGCGGCGTTGATGTGGCCGAGCGGCACGTCGAGCCGCGAGCCGAAGGCGCCGACCTTCTTTGCCGACGGGACGATCGCCTTGGCGTCGCCCAACCGTTCGCGCATGGCATAGCCGCCCGGCACATGCCACAGCGCGCCGTGCTCCAGCTCGCCCGCCGTGCCGACAATGGCGCCCTTGCCATAGCCGTCGATCTTCTTCACATCGCCGCCGAGCGCCGCGATCAGCCTGTCGGAGAGCAGGAGCCCAAGCGGCTTCAGGTCTTCCATCGCGCCTTGCAGGTCCTCGACATAGCGGCCAGCGAAGGGGTTCTTGACCACGGCAAGAGCAGCGGCACGCAGGCGTGGTTCTTTCGCCACAGGGCCGCCGTCGTGAAAAATCTCTTCGGTCAGAACCGCGACCTTGCGGATCGGAAAGTCAGGCATGGGCAGTTTCCTTCACCTTATGATTGTTGGGCGCGGCCAGCGCCACGGAACCACTGACGCGGGTCTGACCGCCAAGAAACAGCGCCGATGCGGCAATCAAGCCGCGCCGGCGAAAATCTTCGGCGACCGCAAGGCCGTTGTCCAGCGCCCGGACCACTTCGCGAGGCGAAAGCGCGCCGACGCCTTGCGTCACCAGCCGGTCGCCGAGATCGCTGTCGGGCGCCAGATCACGCGCAGGCACGCGACGGATCGCCGGATGTCCAGGCAGA
>NZ_RZSC01000018.1:0-24166 GCF_003998155.1 Mesorhizobium sp. M1E.F.Ca.ET.063.01.1.1 | reverse complement strand
CAGATGAAGGATGCGAAGATCGCAGCTCTTTTCGGCACGACCGGCAAAGCCGACCTCATCAATTGCGATCCGGGCTGGAGTTGCGGCGACGTCGTCGACTTCCAGCTTGAGAAATTCGGACTCAAGGGCAGCGTTAATTCGGTCCGCGGCAAATACGAGGCGCTGATGGTCGAGGCCGTCGCCCGTGTTAAGCGCGGCGAGCCGGTATTCTTTTATGCCTGGAGCCCTTCGTGGATGAACAAGGCTCTGGTGCCTGGCAAAGATGTCGTCTGGTTGCCGACGCCCTTCGATGCCTTGCCGGAATCGGTCCCTAACAAGGGGTCTGCCCTAGTGCCTGGCGTCAGCGGTTGCGCTGGCGGCGCTGATCCATGCCGCATGGCCATGGCGGCGTGGAACTGGAACGCCGTCGCCAATCGGGAGTTCATTGCAGCCAATCCGGCAGTCAAGAAGCTCGTAGAGCAGATGTCGTTCCCGCTGGCCGACTGGTCGACCTGGGAACAAACGATCAGCGAAAAGGGCGGCAGCGACAGCAACATCAAAAAGCTGGCACAGGGATGGATCGAAACCCATCAGGAACAGTTCAATGCCTGGGTTGACCGTGCCAAAATTGCAAGCTGATCACAATTCACTGAAGTAGCCGCGCCAGGCCGACCCGACGCCGGGGTTTGACGACGCAAAGAAGCTCCGGTGGCGCAAGCCGCCGGGGCAATTCGATTTTGCCATTACTGCGGTGCTTTCGCTACTGAGTCCCTTGAGCCAAGCTAGGTAGCCGTGGAGCCTCAACAGGTTTGCACCACATTCGGACGAGTACCGTCTCGCCTTCATGGTGATCAAAGCCTACCGCAAGCCCTACAATGCGGAGCAGCCCGAACAGGTCGGCGAAGGTTTCGAACTGCTGGACAACCGGTCGCTTGCCTCCGTTTCCGGCTGGTGGCTCGCGAAACGACGCGCCGCGCTCGGCGTCACCGACGATGTCCTGGAGCGCCTGAAGGCACGGCTCCCACGATCGAAGCACTACGCGCTGGGCGCGGAACCCGGCCACGCCGTGCTCGTCGAACCGTGGCGCGTGCTGCTCCCGGCGCAGACCGTCGACGCCGCCTTTGAAGGCGTCTGATGGTCGCGTCGCGAGAAACCCTTCAGGACCTCGCAGCCGAGCGCGAGCCTCGAAGCTGCCAATCCGCTTCTGGCCCAAGACAGCCGCACTCGCACCCTTATGGTCAACACGGGTTCATCGACCCCTTTTGTAGGATGAAAGAGACACCGCGTGCATGGAATACTAGTCCTCCTCCTGGTCTGTAGGTTCGCCAGGCCATACGAGAGAATACGAAGGAAATGGGTTGGCGAACCAGCCGCTAACGTATTGATTTTGTGTAGAAGACGCTGACCCTCAGCGACGGACATAATCGTTATTCGCCAAGGGGTTACAGAGCGGTTCGCCAAAGTTGATTCAAAACGCTGATCCAGCGACTCGCCGTGCCCATTTATCGTCTACGGGTGGCGGCTTTGCGCCTCATCGCAGTCATTAAGGTCGAGTGCTTGTCGCGGGATCGCCGAGGATGCTGAAATCATGCCTGAGGTGCTTTTCCCCAATACCCATCGACACTGCCAGTTCAGCCTTTGCTGTTGGCTGAGCGAAGTTAAAATAGTCCATTTCGTCGGTCACCGCCTGCTAAGGAAACCTGCCGCGGATCGCTTCGGAAGCGAGTATGCCGTGATGGAAGTCCTTTTCGGTCGCGTACACCGCCGTGGGCAGGACGAGAGACTCGAAGAAGGCAAACAGCGGCCTCAGCGGATGCTCGACCATCAGGGCGTGACGCTCGCCGCCGCCGGTCGCGGTCAGAAGCACCGGCTTGCCGCGCAGCGCGGAGGGCTCGATCAGGTCGAAGAATGCTTGAACAGTCCGGTATAGCTGCCCATGTAGGTGGGCGAACCGACCACCAGCACATTGGCCGCGGTAATGGGATCGAGCACCCTGCGCCCGGGTTTGTCGAGGTCGCGCACCAAACGCGCGGAACCGAGCGACGGGCCGACGTCGTCGAGGTCGAACGTGGTCGCCGCAAGGCCATGCCGATCTGCGATCTCCCTGACGAAATGCTCGACGAAGCCGCGCGTCTTCGAGGGCCGCGCAAGGTTGCCGGAGAAGCCGACGACTGTGGCGTTGGTCATGGCGGTCACCCGGTCTGCTGGTCCTGCACGATCGGACAGCTCTCGTCCTTCGCCCAGTCGGCGAAGCTGAGGTAATAGGCGCGGACATCGTCGTAGCCTGCGCGGACGGCGGCGATTGCGGCCAGCGCAGCGCGGCCACCGCCGTCGCAGTGCGTGACCACGTGCCCGCCTGAGCGAAATCCGGCATCGGACAGCAATCTTCGAAGCTCGGCGGTTGGCCTTAGGCGGCTGTCCTCGAGCAGGCTCGCGTGAGAAAGCAGACGCGCTCCCGGCAGATGCCCGCCTCGAGCATTGCGCCGAAGATCGGTGCCGGCGAACTCCGCTGCGGTGCGGGCGTCGAGAAGCTGGACGCTGTCGAGCTCTCCCTTCAGCGTGTCACGATCGACCAGACCGACGGATCCGACACCGGGCCGAGCGCAAAACGCCGTCAGGCCCGGTGCCTCGCCCGCCTTGGCCAGCAGCTCGCTTCGACCGCGGATCGCAGGCCATCCGCCGCTCACGATGAGCGCCTCGGCTCCGAAATACTGCAGGATGAACCACACGCGCGCGGCTTCCGTCATGCGCCCATCGTCATAGACGACCGCCGGCACGGATCCGCCGACGCCGAGACTGGCAATCGCACGCTCCCAGTAAGCGACGTTCTCGAATGAGGTCTCGCCTGCCTTCGCGGCTGCTTCCCAGAGCTCGATGGGCACGCGGACGGCACTCGCCGCGTGATCGGCCCGGAATGCCTCGGCATCGCGCACATCGAGCAGGCGAAAGGCGGCGAGCAAGGAAAGTTCGCCCGCCTCAATCACTGGATCACGCGGCGCGAGCGTTTCCGACCCATGGTGGGAGGCGGCCCCAGCTGCCGCCGCTTTAGCCGCGCTTGCTGTGTGCCGAGACATCACACCTCGGCCTTCGTTCCGTCGAAGCGGGTGAACGTGAATTTCCCGAACGGCTCACGATACGTTTGCCGCTCGTTGCGCAACACGCTGATCGCGACAGCCTCGCCGAGCGCCAGCGACGCCGAGAAGTCGGAGCGCCAATGGATGCCGGCCCAGTCGCGGCCGATGCCGTAGTTCCAGGCGAGCTTGTTGAGCTCGCCACCGACGGTGAGCGGCTCGCCCCGGTAGGGGACGAGCTTCGTCGGATCCTTCGGGTCTGGCTGCACGGGATTGGGGATGACGGCGTCCTCATCGAACAGCGCTTTGAGGATCGTCACGTTGGACGCAGCGATCTGGGCCGCCCCGCCGGGATAGGTGGAGTGGATCGGCGCTCCCTCCGGATACACGTGGGAGAGGAGATGGGTGCCGAACTTGCCGACGCTTCGTGCCAAAGCGGCCGAGTTCAGGACGTCGCCGTGGACGGTATAGGCGTCCACCTTGTTGGCGATGCGGTGGTGGATCAGCCCGCCATAAGCCTCCGGCCGCGGGGCGCGATGGACGTAGAATTTCTGCCAGTACGCCACACGGATGGCCAGCGAAGCAGTCAACGGCAGCAGGCCCTGTGCGTAAGGCAGGCCGAACGTGCCGTACCCGCCGGTCTGCGTTTTCGACTTCACGTAGGGATTGGATTTGCTGAACGGGATCCCAAAGCCTCCGTACTCGGCATTGGCCTTGTCGGATCCCACGCCGAGCAGCAGGGCGGCCGACCAGAATGCGGCCGGGTTGTTGTGCACATATTCGGCGAGGTCGCGGCCGGTCGCGATGTAGCGCAGCGTCGGGTCGAAGCTGGTCGGCTTGGCGGGCGGATTGCCGTTCTGGATGGCGAGCCACTCGTCGTAGCCGGTGAGGAAATCGGTGCCGGCCGCGGCGGTGCGGATGCGGGCGGGGATGAGCTGGCTGCCGTAAGGAGCGTCCTTGAGCAGGAATTGCGAGATGTAGGGACCCTGAAGCGTGCCGGGCGGCGTTGCATAGCGCCCGGTCCGCCCCGACGGATCTGCGGCGTCGACATAGAGTGCTGTCCCGCGGAACAGGGTCTCGGGCGTGATGCTGCCGTCCTTGCGCGGGCCGTTGAAGGCGGCGAGGTTGTTCAATTCGTCGACCGCGGCGAGCACGTCCTTGTTTCTGGTGTCGTTCGTCAGCTCCGACAGCGGAACGTCGCGCAGGAGCGACTGCCAGTAGAGCTCGACGGCCTCGCTCGCCCGGGTTGCGCCGTCGAGCGTCGGAGCCGGCGGGACAGCGAATTGCGGACCGACGCAGCCCGTCAGGTTCACCGCGAGCGAGCCGATCGGATTGAGCTGCTTGCGCTTCCCGCCGAGCGGTATCGCCTCGAAGTCGGCCGGATCGCCCGATGCATAGGCCTTGAGCGCCGCGTCAAAGGCTGCACGGTCGACTTCGCCGCGTTCGTCATGCGGCAGGCCGCGTGTGTCGGAGCCGATCAGGTTCGGATACTTCTGCTCGTCTCCGTTAACCGGATGCGGCGCTATCTCGACCGCGAAATCCGCATCCGCTGCGGTGCTTCGCACGACATAGGCGTGCTTACGGAAGGCGAGGTGGGCTTCCTCCGAGGTTTGTTCGGCGGCGCGGGCCGGCGTCGCGCCGACGACTGCGAGCGGAGGCAAGCCCGTGACGGCTATCGCCGCGACGCCTCCGGCGGCGCCCAGAAAGCGGCGGCGGCCGCCATCGGCAACGCCCACCGAATCTGGCGCCGCTCTCCCACGGGCGGCCCGGCCGTCTTCGCTATCCGATCCGTGACCCCGATGCGTCATTACCAGCTCCTTGCTCTTGCCGAAGCGCCGCGCGGGTCGAGGACCGCCGCGCCTATACCTCTTCGAGAATTCTCGCCTGCAGCGCGACGGCCGCGGTATCGGCGGCCTCCCGTCTCGGCCGGGGCAGATCGACCGGCATGTCGAGCGCTATGCCGCCGTCGCGAATGACGAGCACCCGGTCCGCAAGGGCCACCGCCTCGGCGACGTCATGGGTGATGAGCACTGTCGTAAAGCCGTGCTCGCGCCAGATGCGCTCAAGCAGGCGATGCATCTCCATGCGCGTCAATGCATCGAGAGCGCCGAACGGCTCGTCGAGGAGCAGGACTCCTGGCCGGCTCACCAGAGCCCTGGCGAGCGCGACGCGCTGGGCCTGTCCGCCGGACAGGACGGCGGGCCAGTCCTTCGATCGATCGGCGAGTCCCACATCCGCAAGGGCCTTGGCAGCCGTCTCGCGCCAACCCTTGGTGCGCGCAATGCCGACATTGCTCAGCACGCGATGCCAGGGAAGCAGCCGCGCGTCCTGGAAGAGCAGCCGGACGTTCGATTGCAGCGACTCGACTTTGGCGCCGCCGACCGCAATCGTGCCGCTCGTCGGCCGGTCGAGGCCGGCGATGAGGCGAAGCAGCGTGGACTTGCCGCAGCCGGAGCGGCCGACGATCGCCAGCAATTGCCCGGAGGGAATCGTCAGGTCGAGTTCCGACAGGACGCATCTCTCGCCAAACGACTTCGAGAGGCCGTCGAGGCGGACGTCCTGCCCACCCGGTGACCGCGTGTCGAGGTCGCCCGGTGCCACGCGGCGAAGCAGATCCGGCTCCGCCGGCGCGTCCGCCTCGTGAAACACGGCATCCTTGTGCAGCCGCAGCACGGTCGCAGACTCTCTCACGACGTCGCTTCCCTGGTTGCGTTCGGACGATAGGCAGGATGCCAGGCGAGTGCGCGTGCCTCGATGATCCGCGTGATGAAATCGGCCAGCTTGCCGAGCAGCGCGTAGACGATGATGCCGAGCACGACGACGTCCGTCTGCAGGAACTCGCGCGCGTTCATGGTCATGTAGCCGATGCCGGACGAAGCCGAGATCGTTTCGGCCACGATCAGAGTGAGCCACATGATGCCGAGCGAGAAGCGTAGCCCGACGAGGATCGAGGGGAGCGCACCGGGAAGGATTACCCTGAAGAACAGGGCGAATGGACCCAGTCCGTAGACGCGCGCCATCTCGATCAGCTTCGGATCGACGGTGCGGATGCCGTGGAAGGTGTTGAGATAAATCGGAAAGGCTGTGCCGATCGCGACGAGGAATATCTTCGCTCCTTCGCCGATCCCGAACCACAGGATGACCAGCGGGATGATTGCCAGATGCGGCACATTGCGCAGCATCTGCATCGAGGAGTCGAAGATGGTCTCAGCCAGTCGCGAGACCCCGGCGAGGATTCCCAGCACGAAGCCGATGCCGCCGCCGATGAGCAGCCCCTTGAGCGCGCGTTCGGTCGAGATCGTCGCGTGGGTAAGAAGCGTGCCGTTTTTGAGGCTCTCCCAGAACGCCACCGCTACTGCGCTTGGCGCCGGCAGGAGGCGGGTCGACAGCGCGCCGCTTCGCGAGGCGATCTCCCAGACGATCACGAGGCCGATCGGCAGCGCCCAGGACGCCAGCGTCTGAAACGCTGCCGCGCCGGTGCCGTGAAGGCGCGAGGGCCGGGCCATGCTCAGGACGCCCTTCTTGCAGCGGGGCGGATCTCGTTGGCGATCGTCTCGCCGAACGGACCGGTGTTGACGGAGAGCTCGGCCTTCTCCGGCGCATGCGCCAGCGGCAGCAACGGGAAGACGAGTTCGGCGAACCGGTACGCTTCTTCGAGATGCGGGTAGCCCGACAGGATGAACGTATCGATGCCGATCGACCGGTATTCGTTCATGCGTGCGGCGACTTCTTCCGGCGAACCGACGAGGGCGGTTCCCGCACCCCCTCTGACCAGGCCGACGCCCGCCCAGAGATTGGGGCTGACGACGAGCTTGTCGCGGCGCCCGCCGTGCAGCGCGCTCATGCGGCTCTGCCCGACGGAGTCCATGCGCGCGAACACGGTTTGCGCCTTGGCGATCGTCTCGTCGTCGAGATGCGCGATCAGGCGGTCGGCCGCTGCCCAGGCTTCGTCAGAGGTCTCGCGCACGATGACGTGAAGGCGAATGCCGAAGCTGAGTTTTCGGCCGTGCTTGCGGGTCGTCGCCCTCACCTTGGCGATCTTCTCGGCGACGAGTGCCGGCGGCTCGCCCCAGGTGAGATATTTGTCGACCGTCTCTGCTGCGACGTCGATGCCTTCTTCGGATGAGCCGCCGAAGTAGAGCGGCGGATGCGGTGACTGCACCGGCGGGAACAATAGCTGTCCGCCCTCGAGGCGGATGTGCTTGCCCGACGTCGTCACGGTCTCGCCGGCGAGCAGCGCCTTGTAAGCATGCATGAACTCGCGGGTGATCTCGTAGCGGTCGGCATGGCTGAGGAAGATGCCGTCACCCTTATTTTCGACCGGGTCGCCGCCGGTGACGACGTTGATCAACAGCCGTCCGCTTGACAGACGGTCCAGCGTTGCGGTCATGCGCGCGGCGACGGTCGGCGGCTGTAGCCCGGGCCTCACCGCGACCAGGAACTTCAACCGCTCCGTGGAGGTGAGCATCGCCGAGGCGACGATCCAGGAATCCTCACAGCTCTTTCCCGTCGGCAACAGCACGCCGTAGTAGCCGAGCTGGTCTGCCGCCTGCGCGATCTGCCTGAGATACGGGAGATCGGTCGCACGGCCGCCGACTGCGGTGCCGAGGTACCTGCCGTCCCCGTGGGTCGGCAGGAACCACAGCACGTTCACCCGGTCGGGCGACAGGTCGCCTGCGGTGTTCACGATTGCGGCTTCCTCACGGCGTCGGCGATCGAGATCTCGTGCGGGATCAGGCCGAGCTTGAAGAACACGTCGGCGATCTTCTGCTGCGCGGCCGCCACTTCCGGCGTGATCGGCTGCACGCCGTAGCTGCGCCGCTGGACCGCGACCTGCAGCACCTCCTCGGGAATGCCGAGCGCCGGCGAGAACTGCTTCGCCACGTCGGCGCGACTAGCGTTGATCCATGTGTCGACCTCGCCGAGCGAGGCAAGGATCGTGTCGACCGCGTCGGGATGAGCGTCGAGGAAGTCGCGCGAGGACAGGTAGAACTCGTGATTGTCCACGACGCCGCTGCCGTTCGCCAGCTGCCGTGCACCGGTCGCCGCTTCGGCGGCTGCCAGGAAGGGCTCCCAGATGACCCAGGCATCGACGGCGCCCTGCTCGAAGGCGGCGCGCGCGTCGGCCGGCGGCAGGAAGTTCACATCGATGTCGGTGTAGGCAAGTCCCGCCTTCTCGAGGGCCTTGACCAGCAGGTAGTGGACATTGGAGCCCTTGTTCAGTGCGACCTTCTTGCCCTTCAGATCGGCCACCGTCTTGAGCGGGCTGTCCTTGGGGACCAGGATCGCCTCGGCTTCCGGTGCCGGAGGCTCATAGCCGACATAGACCAGTGGCGCGCCAGCCGCCTGCGCGAAGATCGGCGGCGCCTCGCCAGTCGTGCCGAAGTCGATGGAGCCGACGTTAAGCGCCTCAAGCAGCTGCGGCCCGGCCGGGAACTCGGTCCATTCGACTGTGTATCCCTGCGGCTTGAGCTTCTCCTCGAGCAGCCCCTTCGTCTTCAGCAGAATGAGCGTGCCGTATTTCTGGAAGCCAATCCGGACGACCTTGTCCTCGGCGTGGGCTGCCGCCGCTGCAATACCCAAGGCGATGCCGCCGACGAGCGTCATCTTTGCGAGATACTGTAGGAACGCTTTCATCAAATCGGACTCCTTCTCCCGGAGGTTCGGTCGAACTCTTGAAATCTATGGGCACGAACGGCGTCGCGCAGTGCGGCGATCCAGGATGCGCCGTCGGAAAGGCTGCCCGGTTCAAAGAGCGTACCGGGGCAGGGAAGTCCCCTCAAAGAAAATTCTACTAATTTGATAGACGAAATCAGAAACAGATTGCCTTTAAGGAGACGCCGCTCCGGAAGGCCCGGCCGTTACAGCTCGGGCAATTTGGCCTCAATCGGTCAAACCCGCGGCAACCCCGACGCTTGTCTCGCCAGCAGGGCGCCCGCGAGGCGCTGGCATTGGACACGGATGTCCGGAATCGCCTCGATTTCGAGGAAGGTCCCACGGGTGAGGGGGCCAACCGCGTACAACAAGTCGTTGCGCCTTCCATTCCGGTTGATCAGTGCGCCGTCGGTCGCGACGTCGAGGCCGATACGAAGCGCATCCGCCCGCGCCATGCCGCCGGCGAGAAGGGATCGGATCAGGCACCCAAGCCATCGCCATCATGCCAGGCATCATCAGCGGACCGTCGGCCAGTTGCGTCGATCTCTGCGAATTTCGGGCGACGCGATAGTCGTCCAGGCTGATGACGTTGGCGGACCGCGCGGACATTGTTGTCTTCACCGTGATGTTGCCTTTGCCCATTGAAGCTAGCCGACGCTGAGGCAGATGACATGCCGCGCAATTCTAATTTTAGGCGGTCAGATAAACGTGCTTGCCATGTTTGGCGGAAGGGCGAGCACGCAAGTGCGCCATGGTTACGGCATGGCTGACGATTGCATCCAGACATTTGCGGAATACTCGATGCTGCCTCCAAGCCGACAATCGGTGAGCCGGTCTCGCGTTTGTCCCGTCCGTGACGACCAGTATTTATTCGATCAATGGAGGAAGAGGTCGTCGACCCCGCAAACGCGACCGCAACTGGCCTCGCAATACAAGCTGCCATGGTGATCTGGTAGATAACAGGAGGCAGAACGCGAGGCTCGAGCTTAGAGGGAGGGGTACACAGGTGGAGCTTGTTTATCGGCATCGCGCGGCTGTGACGCTGGTTCCTCGTGGCGAATGCCTGCTTATTCGATTTTCACCCTGAAAGCCGACAGTCAACTTCCGGCCCCACCTTGGTCATTCCGCGAGGCTGCGGTGCGATCGAGACGGAAGCGTTAAATAGGTCTCCGAGCTAAAGGTCGCCTCGTTCAGTGTCTTTAGCTTCGCCAGACCATACCAGAGAATACGAGGAAACGGATTGGCGAACCATCCGCTAACGTATTGTTTTCCTGTCGAAAACGATGACTCTCAGCGACTAACATAATCATTATTCGTCAATGAGTTACGAGGCAGTTCGCCGAACTCGATTCAAGAAGCCGATCCAGCCGCTCGCCCATTCCTTTTGGCTTCTGCGGAATGGCAGCTTTGCGCATCTCAGACGTACGGGCTGGCATCATCCTCGCCCGGAAGCAGACTTTGGCGCGATGACGCTCAACTCTGATACGCGACTGCGGGCCGCCCCGCATGAAACCAGGTGTCGTTCGATAAGGAAATTCCACCCTCTGGCCACGAAACAGAAAACATAATCTCTACAGATGAACTAGACTTATGCTTGATGAATCGCCGGTGGGGCCATTGGCGCCGCCTGTCAAAAACTCATTTGCCTCATTGAGCAGGACGGACATGGCTGCTGAAATCCCCGATCGCATCAAGGTTCTGTGGTTCCTGCCGACACATGGCGACAGCCGCTATCTCGGCACCTCCGAAGGTGGCAGGGCGGTCGATCTCGACTATCTGACCCAGGTGGCGCAAGCGGCCGATACGCTCGGCTACTATGGTGTGCTGTTGCCCACCGGCCGCTCCTGCGAGGATTCCTGGGTCGTCGCCTCGGCGCTGGCGCCGCTGACGAAACGGCTGCGCTTCCTCGTCGCGGTGCGGCCGGGCCTGCAATCGCCGACGCTTGCCGCGCGCATGACGGCGACGCTCGACCGCATCTCCAACGGCCGGCTGCTGATCAATGTGGTCACCGGCGGCGACCCGCTGGAGAACAAGGGCGACGGCATCTTCCTGTCACATGCCGAGCGCTATGAGGTGACGCAGGAGTTCCTGCAGGTCTACAAGCGCCTGCTGAGAGGCGAGACGGTCGAGCATCATGGCAAGCATTTCCGCATCGAGGATGGCCGCCTGCTGTTCCCGCCGGTGCAGACACCTTGTCCGCCGCTCTATTTCGGCGGCTCGTCCGATGCCGGATCGACGGTGGCGGCGCAGGAGATCGACAAATACCTGACCTGGGGCGAACCGCCGGCCGACGTCGAGCGCAAGCTCGACGGCGTGCGCGAGCTTGCCGAAAAGGCGGGCCGCAAGCTCTCCTTCGGCATCCGCCTGCACGTCATCGCCCGCGAAACCACCGAGGAAGCCTGGGCGGCGGCCGACAGGCTGATCAGCCGGCTCGACGATGCGACCATCGCCTCGGCGCAGAAGGTTTTTGCGCGCATGGACTCGGTCGGCCAGGCGCGCATGAGCGCGCTGCATGGCGGCGACCGCTCGAAGCTCGAGATCGCGCCGGATCTGTGGGCCGGCGTCGGCCTGGTGCGTGGCGGGGCCGGCACGGCGCTGGTCGGGGATCCAGCCACGATTGCCGAGCGCATCGACGAATACCGGCGTCTTGGCATCGATACCTTCATCCTCTCGGGCTACCCGCATCTTGAAGAAGCCTATCGCTTCGGCGAGCTGGTGCTGCCGCATTTGCCGACCGATCACCCGGTCAAGGCCGCCGGCTCGTCCGTCAACACCGGCCCGTTCGGCGAGACCATCGCCGGCGACCATCGTCCGAAAACGCTCGCCAGCGCCTCGTGAACGCGCTGCCGCCCCGGCCACGCAGCCACGTCGTCATTCTCGGCGGAGGCTTCACCGGCGCGGCCGTGGCCTTGCACCTTGCCCGGCAGCCCGTGCGCCCTTCCATCACGGTAGTCGAGCCGCGCCCGTTCCTCGGCGGCGGGCTGGCCTATTCCAGCGAGGAGCCGTCGCACCGCGTCAACGTGCCCGCGTCCCGCATGAACCTGCTGCCGGACGAGCCGGAGCATTTTTCACGCTGGCTGGCGCATGACGGCGAAGCCGGACGCGATCCGGAGTCGCAGTGGCGCAACGGCGATATCTTTCCCAGGCGCCGCGTCTTCGCCCGCTACGTCGCCGAGCAACTCAAGGATCACCTCGACAATGGAACGATCCGCCATGTCCGCGAGCATGGCCTGGAAGTAAGGCGCGGCGCCGATGGTTGGACCGTGACCACTTCCGGTCAGTCGATCGCCGCCGACATATTGGTTCTCGCCATGACGCATCCTTCGCCCGATATCCCGGCGGCGCTGAAGCCGCTTGCCGGTGCGCGTGGCTTCGTTGCCGATGTCTATTTTGCGGACGCGCTCGGTTCCATAGCTGCGGACGCATCGGTGCTGATCGTCGGCTCGGGCCTAACGTCGGCCGACACTGTCGCCGAGCTCGACCGCCGCGGCCATCGCGGGCGTATCCTGGCGGTGTCTCGTCATGGATTGCGATCGCGCGGGCATCCGCAGCTGCGAGGCCAGCCCTTTGGTGATTTCGCCTCGACACCGGCTGCCACCGCGCTCGGCTTGCTCGAAAATATACGCTCGACGCTGGCGGCAGCCGATGCCGGCGGCGTCAACTGGCAGTCGGTCTTCGATCAACTGAGGCTGCAGGGACCGGCCATATGGTCCGCACTCACGCCAGACGAGCGAACGCGGCTGGTGCGGCGGCTGCGCGCGTTCTGGGATGTTCATCGCTTCCGTATCGCGCCGCAGGTCGAGGCTGTGCTGGAGCGCCGTCATGCCGAACGCACGTACGACAATATCGCGGCAAGCCTCGTGGCCTCGAATCGCCATGGGGATCGCCTGGCGGTCAACCTGCGGCGACGTGGCGAGAGGCAGATCGAAGCGCTGCATTTCGATGTCGTGATCAATACGACGGGTCCGGCGCATGGCAAGGCGCTGCAGACCAACCCGGTGTTGCGCTCTCTTTGCGATGCCGAACTGATCCATATCGATCGCCATGGCCTCGGGATAGAGACGGCGCTGGACAGCCGTGCTGTCGGCCCGGAGGGCGAGCTGGTTCCTGGCCTGTTCGTCGCCGGTCCTCTGGCGCGGGGCACATTCGGCGAATTGATGGGCCTGCCGGAAGTGGCCCGTCACGCGCAGACGGTCGCCTCGCAGATAGAAGCCCAACTCGGCGCCCAGTCGGCGATCGAAGTCGCCCGCTGAAAATCCGCGACGAATGCGGGCGCGCAAAATTGGTATTTCCGTTCGGACGGCATCGCGAAAAAGGAAAATCCTACTTTGTATATATAATCAGTAGACTAATAAATTGGCGACAGCTTCCGGCCACGGCCGGATCAATCGTTGGGACAGGCCAAGCCGGGAGATTTCCATGCCTCAGAACGATCGCGACGCAGTCAAATTCGCCTATTGGGTGCCGAACGTCTCGGGCGGGCTCGTCATCTCGAACATCGAGCAGAGGACCAACCATTCGGCGGAATACAACCGCAAGCTGGCGCAGATCGCCGAAAAGGCCGGCTTCGACTATGCGCTCAGCCAGATCCGCTTCACCGCCGGCTACGGCGCCGAGGAGCAGCACGAGTCGGTGTCGTTCAGCCACGACCTGCTTGCCGCCACTACGAGCCTGAAGGTGATCGCAGCGATCCTGCCCGGGCCGTGGAATCCGGCGCTGGCGGCAAAGCAGCTCGCCACAATCAGCTACCTGACCAATGGCCGCATCGCAGTCAATCTCGTCTCCGGCTGGTTCCGCGGTGAGTTCCACGCCATCGGCGAGCATTGGCTCGACCATGACGAGCGCTACCGGCGCTCGGAAGAATTCATCCGCGCGCTGCGTGGCATCTGGACCGAGGACAGCTTTACCTTCCGCGGCGATTTCTACCGCTTCAACCAGTATTCGCTGAAGCCGAAGCCGCTGCAGCCGCTGCCTGAAATATTCCAGGGCGGCTCGTCCCGCGCCGCACGTGACATGGCCTCGCGTGTCTCGGACTGGTATTTCACCAACGGCAACACGCCCGCCGAGATCGCCAGGCAGGTCGACGACATCCAGGCGAAGGCCAAGGCCAACAACCACTCGGTCAAGATCGGCGTCAACGCCTTCGCCATCGTGCGAGAGACCGAGGAAGAGGCAAAGGCCGTGCTTGCCGAGATCATCGCCAAGGCCAACCCGGAAGCGGTCAATGCCTTCGGCCACGAGGTCAAGAATGCCGGCAAGGCTTCGCCGGAGGGCGAGGGCAACTGGGCAAAATCGTCCTTCGACGATCTGGTGCAGTATAATGACGGTTTCCGCTCGAACCTGATCGGCACGCCGCGGCAGGTGGCGGAGCGCATCGTCGATCTGAAGCGCGCCGGCGCCGACCTCATCCTGCTCGGCTTCCTGCATTTCCAGGAAGAGGTCGAGTATTTCGGCAAGCACGTTATCCCGCTCGTTCGCGAGCTGGAAGCCGCCCAGGCCGAAACGGTTCTCGCCGCCGAATAGCAACCTCCCGTCAGGCCGGAAAGGCCGGCCTGCCAATAGCGACTGCCCGGCGCGCCCGAATATTCGGGGGGCTACGGGAGGTTGCGCGCCGCGAACCGTTGAGGACGTCCGCAAATGCCGATCGCCAACTATGCCTTTGGAGTGGCCGAGGCTTCGGTCTACGCGCCGGAAATTTTCGCGAAAGGGCTGCTGGCCGCAGATCGGCAAGTGCACAGAGACGAGCAAGGGCCGGCTGACGCAGAAGCTTCTGCGCCTTTGCTTGCGCTTGAAGGCATCGGGTTATCCTTCGGCGGTGTGGTGGCATTGGCGGATGTGGACCTGTCAGTCTTTCCCGGCGAGATACGGGCGATCATCGGCCCGAACGGCGCCGGTAAGAGCTCGTTGATCAACGTCATCAGCGGCGTCTATCGAGCGGATCGGGGTCATGTGCGCCTGAATGGCGCGCTCTATGCCCAGGTCCCGACACAGCAACTGGCGCGTCTCGGGGTCGCTCGCACCTTCCAAAACCTCGCTTTGTTCAAGGGCCTCAACGTCCTCGACAATGTCGCGTCCGGCCTCGTTTACCGCGCAAGGTCGAATTTCGCCGGTCAGATTCTGGGGCTTGGCCGATCGCGCCGCGAGCAGCAGGAGCAGCGCGGCCGTGCCGATCAGATCCTAGAATTCCTGCATCTGACTGGCGTGCGCGACCGGCTCGCCGGCACCTTGCCCTACGGCCTGCAGAAGCGGGTCGAGCTTGCCCGCGCGCTTGTCGCTGAACCGCGCCTGTTGCTGCTCGATGAGCCGATGGCCGGCATGACCGCCACCGAGAAGGGCGAGATGGCGGCCTATGTGCGGGCCGCGCGCGATCGCTTCGCTACCACCGTGGTGCTGATCGAGCACGATGTCGGCGTCGTCATGGGGCTGTCGGACCGCATCGCCGTCCTCGACTACGGACGCAAGATCGCCGACGGCACGCCCGACGAGATCAGGAACGACCAGCATGTCATCGATGCCTATCTCGGTGTCGCCTCTGACAATGAGGACGGGGCAGGCATATGATCGGCGATTTCGACTATCAGTTCTTTATCGAGGTGCTGACCGGCGGCCTGTTGTCGGGCGTCATGTATTCGCTGGTCGCGATCGGCTTCGTGCTGATCTACAAGACCTCGGGCGTGCTCAACTTCGCGCAAGGCGCGCTGCTGCTCTTCGCGGCGCTCACCTTCGTCAGCCTGGTCGAGCGCGGCGTTCCGTTCGCGCTGGCGCTTGCGGTCACCTTCGCCATCATGGTGGCGCTCGGCATCGGCATCGAGCGCGCGGTGCTGAGGCCGCTCACCAACAAGCCGCCGATCACGTTGTTCATGGCGACGCTCGGCCTTTCCTACATCATCGAGGGCGCCGCGCAGCTCATCTGGGGCACGCAGGTGCACGGCCTCGAGCTCGGCATCGAGGACGTGCCGCTGGAAGTCGGCGGCGTGCTGATCAGTCAGTTCGACATCTTCGCCGCCGCGGTGGCCGCCGCCATGGTGCTGCTGTTGTCGCTGTTCTTCCGCTACACCCGCATCGGCCTCAGTTTCCGCGCGGTCGCCGACGACCAGTTCGCCGCACTCGCCGTCGGCCTCAGACTGCCGCTGATCTGGGCAAGCGTTTGGGCAGCTGCAGGCCTGGTCGCGCTGGTGGCGGGACTGTTGTGGGGGGCGCGCCTCGGCGTCCAGTTCTCGCTGTCGCTGGTCGTGCTGAAGGCACTGCCCGTGCTGGTGCTCGGCGGCTTCGATTCCATCCTCGGCGCCATCGTCGGCGGGCTGCTCATTGGGGCCAGCGAGAAGCTCGCCGAGGTCTATATCGGCGACTATTTCGGCGGCGGCATCGAAAGCTGGTTCGCCTATGTCGTCGCGCTCGTTTTCCTCCTGATCCGTCCCTCCGGCCTGTTCGGCCAGAAGCTTGTCGAAAGGGTCTGAGCCATGAGCGCGATCGCAATCGAATCCTCCCCGGCGGCCGGCTTGCCCAAATGGATCGTGCCGGTGCTGCTCATCGCCTTCGTTTACATCGCCGTGCCGCTCATCGGTGGAAGCTATCTGTTCGAGGCGATCCTGCTGCCCTTCCTGGCGCTCAGCCTGGCCGGTGTCGGGCTGAACATCCTCACCGGCTATGCCGGGCAGGTGTCGTTGGGCAGTGCCGCTTTCATGGCTGCAGGCGCCTTTGCCGCCTATAATTTCAACCTGCGCGTCGAAGGACTGCCGCTTGTCGCCAGCATCATCCTCGCCGGTCTCGTCGCGGCCGCGATCGGCATCGTCTTCGGCCTGCCGAGCCTGCGGTTGCGCGGCTTCTACCTCGCGGTCTCGACGCTTGCCGCGCAGTTCTTCGTGCAATGGGCACTGACCAAGTTCTCCTGGTTTTCCAACGACTCGGCGTCGGGCGTCATCGATGCGCCGAAGCTGTCCATCGCCGGCCTCGAGTTCGACGGCGCAACCGGCCGTTATCTCTTCGCACTGACCGTCGTTGTCATCCTCACCTTTCTCGCGCACCGGCTGGTTTCATCGCAGACCGGGCGCAACTTCATCGCCATCCGCGACAACGAGACGGCGGCTCGCATCATCGGCATCCCGGTGCTGAAGACGAAGCTACTCGCCTTCGCCATCTCGTCCTTCATCATCGGCGTCGCCGGCGTCATCTGGGCCTTCGCCTATCTCAGGACCGTCGAGCCGGCCGGTTTCGATCTCGACCGCTCGTTCCAGATCCTGTTCATCATCATCATCGGCGGGCTCGCCTCGATCCGAGGCGCCTTTCTGGGTGCCGCGCTCATCGTCGTCTTTCCGCTGGCGCTGTCGCGCCTCGGCAATTTCCTGCTGGGCGACGTGTTCGATTCCGGCGTGCTCGACATGAGCCAGCGCATCGTACTCGGCGCCCTCATCATCCTCTTTCTGATCCTGGAACCGGACGGGCTGGTCGCCCTGTGGGACAGGGTCCGGAGACGGCTCCTGCTCGCCTGGCAATCGAGCTGAGCCGGTTTGGGCCATAGGCCGCAAACCACTGCAGACATTCGGAAAATGAACCAGGGCAATTCAAAGCCCATACTGGAGCACCTCGAACCATGACCTTCCTTAGCACAGTCAAGGCGGTCGCCATTTCGGCGGCGCTGGCCGTGTCGGTGGCCTTGCCGGCGGCCCACGCGGACGAGCAATATTTCCCGCTGCAAAGCTATCGCGTCGGGCCTTACGCGGCCGGCGGCACCGGCTTCTTCGGCGGCTTCATCGACTACCTCAACCTCATCAACATCCGCGACGGCGGTGTCAACGGCGTCAAGCTGACCTGGGACGAGTGCGAGACCCAGTATGAGGTCGAACGCGGCGTCGAATGCTACGAGCGCCAGAAGAGCCATGCCGGCGCTGCCGCCTGGAATCCGCTTTCGGTCGGCATCGCCTACGCCATGATCGACCGCATCACCGCCGACAAGGTGCCGCTGATCACGGTCAATCACGGCCGCACCGACTCCACCGACGGTCGGGTCTTCCCCTATGTCTTCCCGCTGCTGCTCAACCCCTACAGCGAGACCTCCGGCATCGTGAACTACATCGCCGCCAAGGAAGGCGGCATCGACAGACTGAAGGGCAAGAAGATCGTCGTGCTCTATCACGGCTCGCCCTACGGCAAGGAGACGATCCCGATCTATGAGCTGCTGGCGCAGAAATACGGCTTCACCGTGCAGCAGATCGAGGTGCCGCATCCCGGCAACGAGCAGCAGTCGCAATGGCTGACGATCCGCCGCGCCAAGCCGGACTTCGTCGTGCTGCGCGGCTGGGGCGTGATGAACCCGGTGGCGCTGAAGACGGCGGTCAAGGTCGGCTATCCGGTCGACCACATCATCGGCAATGTCTGGTCGAATTCGGAAGAGGACGTCATTCCGGCCGGCGACGCCGCCAAGGGCTACACAGCCATCACCACGCAGGCGTCGGGTAACACCTATCCGGTGGTGCAAGAGATCGTGAAGACCGTCTACGGCGCCGGCAAGGGCAATCTCGAGGACAAGTCGCGCATCGGCTCGGTCTACCACAATCTCGGCATTGTCAACGGCATCCTCAATGTCGAGGCGATCCGCATCGCGCAGGAGAAGTTTGGCCACCGCACGCTGACCGGCGACGAGGTCCGCTGGGGCTTCGAGCATCTCAAGCTCGACCCGGCCAAGGTCGAGGCGCTTGGCGCCAAGGACCTGTTCCACTCCATCAATGTCAGCTGGGACAACCACGAAGGCGAAGGCTACGTGACCTTCCAGCAGTGGGACGGCAAGAAGTGGAACGTTGTCTCCGACTGGATCGCGCCCGACTGGGCGTTGCTCAGGCCGATCATCGAGAAGTCGTCCGAGGCCTATGCGGCCGAGAAGGGCATCAAGCTGCGCACCGCCGCCGATGCTGATGCACTAGCGACCAACTAACCCACCGACCGGGCGCCGATCATGCTTCGGCGCCCGCCTCACTTCGTTTGCGAGAAGCGGGAAAGACGCGATGCCGGCCAATGACGTCATTCTTGTCGTGGACAATGTCCATGCCACCTACAACCACGCCATCACCGCGCTGCACGGCGTCAGCTTCGAGCTGAGGCGAGGCGAGATCCTGGCGCTGCTCGGCGCCAACGGCGCCGGCAAGAGCACGACGCTGAAGGCGGTCTCCAACCTGCTTCCGGCCGAACGCGGCCAGATCAATGCCGGCACGATCCTGTTCGATGGCGGCGACGTCACCCGCCGGAGGCCGGGCGACCTCGTACGCGCCGGGCTCGTCCAGGTGCTGGAGGGCCGCCACTGCTTCAAGAGTCTAACCGTCGAGGAGAATCTGGTTTCCGGCGGCATCGGCCGCAGCGGCCGGCGCGCCGAGATCAACCAGGACCTTGAGCGGATCTACGAATTCTTCCCGCGGCTCGCCGAAAAGCACAAAACGCTTGCCGGTCTGACCTCAGGCGGCGAGCAGCAGATGACCGCGATCGGCCGGGCGCTGATGTCGCGTCCCCGCCTGCTTGTCCTCGACGAGCCTTCGATGGGCCTCGCTCCGCTGGTCGTGCAGGACATCTTCCTGGCGTTGAAGAAGCTCAATCGTGAGACCGGGCTGTCGATCCTGGTTGCCGAGCAGAACTCGGCGGTCGCGCTGAAATATGCCGACCACGCCACCGTGCTCGAGAACGGCGTTTCCGTGCTGTCCGGACCGGCTGCGGAGCTTCGCCAGCGCGAGGACGTTCGAGCTTTCTATCTCGGACAGCAGGCTTCGCACGCTGCTCACCTTCATGCCGTCGCCTAACAACTCTGAAGGAGCCATGAAATGACCGTCTCTAACGTAAAGACAGACAAGGCCGTGGCCGCCGTGCCGCCGGTGCCAAGGCCGACCGCTCCGGCGCATATCGTCAAGGACGATGCCGAAGCGATTGCGATCGCACGCCGGCTCGCCGCCGAATTCGTCAAGGACTCTTCCAAGCGCGATCGCGAGCGGATCTGGCCTGTAGCCGAGCTCGATCAATTCTCGCAAAGCGGTCTGTGGTCGATCAACGTGCCGAAAGCTTTCGACGGCCCGGAAGTGTCCTACGCGACTTTAGCCAAGGTGATCGAAATCATCTCGGCGGCCGATTCCTCGATCGGCCAGATCGCCCAGAACCATCTCGGCGTCGTCGCGGCAATCCGCACCGTCTCCGACAAGGACCAGCAGGCGCTTCTATTCGCCGAAGTGCTGAAAGGCACGCGGTTCGGCAACGCCTTCTCGGAATTCGGCTCTAAGCGCGCGGCTGATTTCGAGACCAAGTTCACCGACGCCGGCGATCATGTCATCGTCAACGGCCAAAAATTCTATTCGTCCGGCGCGCTGCTGGCCCATCTGGTGCCGATCGTTGCGCTCGACGACGAGGGCCGCGCCTGGTACGCGATCGCCGATCGTGCCGCGCCTGGCCTCACCGTGATCGACGACTGGTCGAGCTTCGGCCAGCGCACGACGCTGTCGGGCACCGTCATCATCGACAACGTCAAGGTGCCGAAGACCCATCTGGTGCCGGGCTACAAGGGTTACGACAAGCCGACCGCCGACGGCGCGATCTTCCAGATCATCCAGGTGGCGGTGGACACCGGTATCGCACAGGCCGCGATTGACGAGACGGTGCACTTCGTCCGGACGAAGAGCCGCGCCTGGATCGACAGCGGCGTCGACAATGCCTGGGACGATCCCTACACGATCCAGGCCATCGGCGATCTGACGCTTAGGCTTCATGCCGCGCAGGCGCTGCTAGAAAAGGCCGGCCTCGCCATCGACCGCGCGGTGGCCGAGCCCACCGCCGAGATCGTGGCGCATGCCCAAGTGATCACGGCCGAGGCAAAGATCCTGTCGACGGAGATTGCGATTGCCGCGACCAACAAGCTGTTCGAACTGGCGGGCACACGCTCGACCTTGGCCGAGCACAATCTCGACCGGCACTGGCGCAATGCCCGCACCCATACGCTGCACGATCCGGTGCGCTGGAAATACGCAATCCTCGGCAAGTATTTCCTCAACGGCGAGAAGCCGCCGCTGCACGCCTGGAGCTGAACGATCCGCCGCGGGCCAGGCGCCCGTGTGACCCGCCGATGGCGGCCCACTCGGGCCGCCTAAGTCTCAAATTCTGGAGCCACCCGGAGTCCGCTTCATGTCCAATCCAGCAATCGTCGGCTTTTCCGGCAACATCACCCGCCCGTCGAAGACACGCGCGTTCGTCGATCTCATCGTCCAGGATGTGGCCAACCGCCATGGCCTATCTTCGCGGACCTATGACATCGACGATGTCGGCCCCTCGCTAGGCACCGCCAGATGGGCGCGAGATCTCGCCCCAAGTGCGCAGGCGATCCTCGCACAGGTGATCGCGGCAGACGTGCTCGTCGTCGGCTCGCCGACCTACAAGGGCAGCTATACCGGGCTTTTCAAGCACTTCTTCGACCTGATCGATCCGGCGGCGCTGAAGGGTAAGCCTGTGCTCCTGACGGCGACCGGCGGCGGCGAGCGCCATGCGCTGATCGTCGAGCACCAGCTCAGGCCGCTCTTCGGATTCTTCGAAGCCTTGACGCTCCCTACCGCCGTATACGCTACCGACAAGGACCTCAGCGAAGGCGTGCTTCGGTCTGAACCGATCCTGAAACGGACCGCGCAGGCCGTTGATGATGTTGCAGCTCTGCTCGCTAAACGGTCAGGTGTCAAATTAGCGGCAGAGTAGGTTTACAGCGCTACCCTTGGCGCTAACCAAGGACCCGCAGAAACCGAAACGTTAGCTTGCGGAGCTTCAATGAGCTCCGCCTGATGTCGCCAAGGACAGCTGGCGCAAGGCGGTCGGCTCTGCGGATGCAAAGGTCAGCTTTCCACCCCGTTCTGGAAAGACGTCAGCCGGCGAGCTTCGGGCAATCTGATGGAGGCTGACCGGCTGCACCGCGGTCAGTCTCATCCCTTCCACATTGTTGAGCGGAGAAGAGCCTGCATATGCTCTGGCAGGTCGAGTTCGCCGCGCGCCTCGATCTCCAATAGATATCGGGCCTTGGCCCAGCGATCGCCCTCCCTGACCGCAGGGTAGGCGCAGATGGCCAGCAGCGCCTTTTCCTCTGCTCGGCTGGCTCTGTCGTAGTCGCGGCTGCTTCCGCCCATTTCATGGATGGCCTTGCCAAACACCACGTATTTCGTCTTGTGCGCCTCAATCAGCGCACGCAGTTCGCTGGACGGTTCTTGCTCTGGGCGTGGTGGCTCTGTGGCGGGAGCCGCTGCCGCAACGGTCGAGGCGACAACGGCGCTGCTGGAGTGAAAGAGCAAGGCGCGGCGGCTGATCCTGGACGTGGTGAACTCTCCTCTTCACTTCATGGCAGGCAAGACCGGGTGTCGCAGAAACCACCATGCCGTAACACGAAGGTTCGCGCATTCATGTCAGGATGGGTGGCCGTCACGGCTTACGGCCAACCTGGCTGGGGTGATGCGGGCGCGACGTCTGGCTCGTGATCTCTACCTCTCCCCACGCGCCCATCCCGCGCAGCGGGTTCGTTGTGTGCCCAGCATGTTCAACCGCTTGGGGGTGAAAGTCCCCTAGCCAACCTGATGGAGGTGAAGGCTTAGCAAAGCGCAAGGGCATTACCGCGAGGTGGTGTCTGAAGGAAGCGTGGAGCAAAACCGCGACCTGACGAACAGAAACCGGATGTGAGGCATCCCTGGCCGGACGAGCGGGCAACGTGTCGCGAAGTCCATATCCATCAAGGGGCAGGGCTGTAGATCCGGCAGGTGCGCGGGGAAGGCGATCGAACTTACCTGGGGAGGCCTGCGCCATGTTCCGACTTCGGAACTGAGGGAACCGCAAGGTGACCTGACCGTGATGCAGGAGTCAGCAGAGGGCGTAGTAGGTGATGCTGTCGGCAAGGCTAGTGAGGCACTCCAAGGCCGAAAGGCGGAGCAAACGGATAGGCCGAGCCGGAAACGATGACCGAAGGCCCGAACGGTTGGAAGTGGCAAGTAGGATTGGCAACCCATGAGTGGAAAGCGGCAGAAGACCCAGTATTCACTGGCCCTGGAACCGAGGGACCGGGGTGAAGCCCCTGTCAGCGGTTACCAAGGGGCCGAACCACTCGTGGCGAAGTCGGCACCCGAAAGCCCGGCCTGGACGGAACAGCTAATGGAGACGGTATGTAGCCGAGAGAACCTGGAAACAGCGTGGAAACGCGTTCGAAGCAACAAGGGCGGTCCAGGCGTGGATGGGATGACCATCGACGACGCCAAGGGCTACCTGCGTGAGCACTGGCCAAGCATCCGGTCTCGATTGCTTGAGGGAACCTATCAGCCGCAGCCGGTTAAGCGGGTCGAAATCCCCAAGCCGGACGGCGGGGTCAGAAAACTCGGCGTGCCTTGCGTCGTCGACAGACTGATCCAGCAAGCCCTGCTGCAGGTCCTCCAAGAGCAGTGGGACCCGACGTTCTCGGAGCACAGCTACGGCTTCCGCCCGGGACGCTCTGCCCATCAGGCAGTAGCCCAAGCGCAATGCTACATTGCCGAAGGTTACAGCTACGTGGTTGACCTCGACCTCGAAAGATTTTTCGACCAGGTTAATCATGATAGCCTGATGGCGCGCGTCGCCGCCAGGGTGTCCGATAAGCGTGCGCTCAAACTCATCCGTGCATTCCTCAATGCGGGGGTGATGGAGGACGGCCTGGTCCGTCCGGTGGACGAGGGGACCCCGCAAGGCGGCCCGCTCTCGCCCCTCCTAAGCAACCTCCTGCTCGACGATCTCGACAAGGAACTGACCCGACGTGGCCACCGTTTTTGCCGCTACGCCGACGACTGCAACATCTATGTTCGCAGCCGCCGCGCCGGCGAACGGGTCATGGCTTCCGTCAGCCGGTTCCTGACCAAGAAGCTGCGGCTGAAGGTCAACGAGGAAAAGAGCGCGGTGGCGCGACCGGAGGAGCGAAAGTTCCTGGGGTTCAGCATCTCGAATGACGGGAGCGAGCGGCGCATCGCGCCGAAGGCCCTCGACAAATTCAAGACCCTGGTCCTGGACATGACACGCCGGACACGGGGGATCAGTCTGCCGCAGTTGATCAAAGAGCTGAAGCCATACCTCATCGGATGGCGCGGCTACTTCGGCTTCTGCCAGACCCCACGGGTGCTTACGAACTTGGAAGCGTGGATCCGCCGAAGACTACGCTCGTATCTTTGGCGGCAATGGGGGAATGGGCACAACCGCTTCAAGGAACTGCGCCATCGTGGCGTCCCAAAGTTCAGTGCTGCGGCTGCCGCCGGTTCGCCGACGGGATTCTGGCGCATGTCAGGACACCCGGCGGTCCAACAGGCCCTGCGCAACCATTACTTCGAGTCTCTCGGCCTCCCTCGACTCCTTGTCTCTGCCCAAGCTTAATCCGATCGAACCGCCGTGGTACGGACCCGTATGCCCGGTGGTGTGGGAGGGGCGGCGCCGTGAGGCGTCCCCCTATCCCGATC
>NZ_RZSC01000189.1:0-9280 GCF_003998155.1 Mesorhizobium sp. M1E.F.Ca.ET.063.01.1.1 | reverse complement strand
CACCTGGGGCGCGGTATTGCTCCGCTGGTAAGTGCCGAACGCGTGGGTTCGGTCCTTGACCTTGACGGATCAATTACTTAGGCTCTGCCGCTGGCTGTATCGATTTACGTTTTTTTGAGCTGATGGGACGGTTGCATGGGGGGAAAGACACTTACGCGTGCCGACCTTGCCGAAGCCGTTTATCGCAAGGTTGGTTTGTCGCGAACTGAATCGGCCGAGCTCGTCGAGGCCGTTCTGGATGAAATTTGCGAAGCCATCGTTCGCGGCGAGACGGTGAAGCTGTCGTCTTTTGCAACGTTCCATGTTCGCTCCAAGAATGAGCGTATCGGCCGCAATCCGAAGACCGGCGAAGAAGTGCCGATTCTGCCCCGCCGGGTGATGACCTTCAAATCGTCGAACGTGCTGAAGAACCGCATCCTGCGCTCGCACCAGAACAGCAAGGCCAAGGGCGGCAAATAGCGCGCCGGCAAATATGGTTGAAAACCGTCGACCGCTTTGACGTCGGGCTTGAATATCGTTTCATAAATCGCTGAAATAAGGCCCGATTCGGCATAGGTCCCGAATCGCCGTCCAGCGTGAGGATTCGCCCATGGACAAAAGCCCCGATGCGTTCCGCACCATCAGCGAAGTCGCGGAAGATCTCGACCTGCCGCAGCATGTGCTGCGTTTCTGGGAAACGCGTTTCAACCAGATCAAGCCGATGAAGCGTGGTGGCGGCCGCCGTTATTACCGGCCGCAGGATGTCGAGCTGATCAAGGGCATAAGGCATATGCTCTACGATCAGGGCTACACGATCAAAGGCGTGCAGAAGCTTTTGCGCGAGAACGGCAACCATTTCCTGGTCGCCATCGGCAATGGCGACATGGCCGCCGTCGAGGCGATCGCGCAACGCCGGCAGGCCGAGCAGGTGCCGCTGACTGCGGCCGCCCAGCCGCGCGGCGACGAGGATGCGCTTGTCGGCCAGCCCAAGGTGAAGCCCAGCCGCCGCTTCTTCGGCCTCGGCAAGGGCGACGACGAAGGTCCGGTACAGCCGGACTCCTCGAAACTGTCGCGCGACAACCGGGCTTTGCTGCAGGAGGCGCTCTTCGACCTCCTGGAGTGCAAGCGCCTACTCGACCAGGTGCGTTGAGCTTCCGTTGCCGGTCCTTGCGGACTTGAGCTGTCAGCGTCTCTGAAAGCCGGAACTGCCGTTGCGCCCATGCGTTTAGGCCTTCTCTGGGAAGAGAAGGACAGAGGTATGGCGTTGTTCGCGACAGATCATGATCTGGACAAGCAGTTTGCGGCGCTCTCGCATCAACTCGACGATCTCAGGAAAGCCTTGGCCAAACGCGGCGACGCCTATTACGAGGACGGCCGCGAGGCGACGTCCGACTATTATTCGCAGCTTGCCGATCGTCTCCATGAGGCATTGCCGGCAATCAGGCGCAGGGGCAGGGCGCTGGAGCGCACCGCGCGCAACCATCCGGCCACAGCGGCAGCGGTAGGGCTGGTCCTGGTCGGGCTGCTGGCCGGCCTCCTCATCAGCCGGCGTTGACTTTCTCCGGGGTTGCCAACAACAGAAATGGCGGCCGTTCGCGACGGCCGCCATTTCCGTGCCACGGAGCATGATCCCGAAAAGTGGAATCCGGTTTCCGGAAAAGATCATGCTCAAACCGAGAGATAGAGCCCCATCCCGATTTCATCGGGATGGAATAGGCTCTGGCCTCGATCAGTTCGCGAGCTTGAGCCGGGTCTTCGGGTCGACCTTCATGACCTGGCTGCACTTGCCGTAAACGGTGCCGTTCTTGTCGGTGGCGTCGGTGTAGGTGCCTTTGCAGTCGATCTGCAGGACCAGACAGGAGCCCGAGCCCTTGCAGACCGCGCCGCCGTCGCCGGTGGGATGCGTGCCGGCGAAGGCCGGCGCCGAGGTCGAGCCGAAAGCCGAGACGACGAGGGCGGCGGCGAGCGAGATACGCTTGAAGTCGGTCATTTGAGCATTTCCTTCCATTGGTTGTCGGGATCGCGTTCCTGGCGTCCCGGTTGGGTTGAGGAGCGCCTTCGTGGCGTCCATGACCGCTTGATGGGGAAGGTTCATGTCCCATGCGATTTTATCGCCGGGCATATGTGGGCATCGCTTTGGAAGGTGTCAGGCGTCGATTTCGCTTGCGGCCTGAGACATGGTCTGGCCAGCGGCACCCCCGGCGTAGGGCTCCATCCGGCTGCGCCTGGCGCCCAGTCGGAATTGCGGCACATACCGGGGCGGGCAAGAGGCCCGGGACTGCAAATAAGAGGGTCGATCTCGGCGGCGCGTTCCATCAGGGGCTGTAGCTGCTCAAAGCAAGCATGCCCCGCAAAGCGCAAATACGATGGGAAGACCGCACCCGGTCAACGAGCGAAGGCCGGCCTTCCCATCGGCAGGAGGGGAGGGTCAGGCCTTCTTCGCAACCACCTTCTTGTGGTGGTGACGATGATGGTGGTGCGTGCGGTGATGCTTGTAGTGATGACGATGATGATGGTGATGCTTCTTCACCGGAGCGGCATCGGCGCTAGTCGCGCCAAGGATCGGCATCGTGAACGCCAGGGCCAGGGCCAGCCCGAGCGCGGAGAGGAGGGACTTCTTCATGACTTCGTTTCCTTTTTACGCGGGCGTTCCGGAATTCACCGGACCAAATCGGTGACCCAAGCCTCGCGATCGGGACTATCCTCCTGGTTTTTTTCGACAATTTTTCCGGACTATAGATTTTTGTTTCTGGATTGTTTCCGGCTAAACCCGGTGCTCTGCGCACCCTTTCGGACGCGCAGAGCACCCCGCGGCATCATGATCTTTTGGAACACGCTGGCCGACACGCCAGCTTCTTCGCATCACATCGGCGGGGCGATGCCGTGATTCCCGACCACGACCCGGCGCGAAACAAGCTTTCCGTCGCCGCCGCGTTCGGCGGAGACGAATACCGCGACACCCGGCTTGAGGTCCGCCGGCCTGGCGGTCGCGAAGGTCACGATCGGCGTCGATTGCGGAATCGCGATCTGCTTCTTTTGGCCATTGCTGTAGGTGAGCGTCACGGTCCGGCCGTTTATCTCGGCCACGTCGGCGACCGTGCCGTTGGTCATCCGGCTGTTGGGTTGCAAATCCCAATCGCGGTCGCCTTCACCGGTGCCCTTCAGCGCGGCGGGGAAGATCACGACCTCCAGCGCGCCGCTGCCGCCATCGGCCTTGGATACCGATGCGATGCCAAGGAAATCGCCCTGCTTGATGTCGGAGGCCGATGCCTTGGCGACGCCGGAGATCATCCAATCGGGGGAAAGGGTGACCGTATCGGTCTTGCCGTCGCGGGCTTTCACCGTCAGCGCTGTTCCGGCGAGGTCGACCACCGTGCCGCGCACGCGTACCGTGTCGGCCTGCGCCGCGCTCGCAAGGCCTGAAATCGTGCCGAGCACGATCGCGAATAGCTTCAGTTTCATGGCATCCGATCCTTCAAAAGGGTTTTGACGCCGCCCGCCGTCGATCAGTGATAGAACCCTAACGAATTGGAGCAGGCAAAATGCCGGCGAGATCGACTTTCGGCGCTTCAAAAGAACTTGATTGCGCGCCGCGCCACCTTACATGTTGGAGGCCAGCGGCCTCCGACCGGGAACACCCGCTTCACGATGGCGTGACGGCCGCAACGGTCCCTCTTGGCAAATCACCTGTTAACGGCCATTCTCCCGGCCGTCTCAGGCAACGCCACATTTCATCAGTTTTGTTTCATCCCAAGGAGTTGCCATGCCCAACACCGCACGAAACGCTGTTTCGAACAACATCATTGCCGCGTCCGGCCTCAATCCGCTGAAAGCCGCGCGCGAAACGAGGGGATATACGATCGAGGAGCTCTCCTTGACCTGCGGCCTTGCCGTGGGCGAGATCGTCGACATCGAGGACGGCAAGGACGCCGATCCCGCCAAGCTCAGGCGTATCGCTTCCGCGCTGCAGATGCCGGAGGAGGAATTGATCACGGTGCCGGCCCCGGAGAGCCGGCCTACACAACAATAAGGGCGCCCAAGCGTCCACATGAAAAGCCCGCCACGGTCCCGCCTGGCGGGCTTTTTTGCGCCGTCGACGCACAGTCCCTGGCCCTTGCCAACAGCCGGGACACCGTGTGGCAATCACTGTCGGCGCTGCGATTCGGCAGCGCCTCCATCAGTCTGACGAGGTTCGCTCATGAGCTTGGAATCGGTCCGCGCCTTCTTTGCCGAACATGCGCCCGACATCGAGGTCCTGGTCACCGAAGCAAGCTCGGCGACGGTGGTGTTGGCGGCGGAGGCGCATGGCGTGATGCCGGCGCAAATCGCCAAGACCATCTGCCTGCGCGTCGGTGATCAGACCATGCTGGTCGTGACCAGCGGCACCGCCAGGCTCGACAACCGCAAGTGCAAGGACACCCTTGGCGGCAAGCCGCGCATGCTCGACGGCGAACAGGTTCTGGAGGCGACCAGCCACCCGCCGGGCGGCGTCTGCCCCTTCGGCCTGCCGGAGCCGCTGCCGGTCTATTGCGACGTGACGCTCAGAGCCTTCGACGAGGTCGTCCCCGCCGCCGGCGCCACCAACGCCGCCGTGCGCATCGCACCGCAAAGGATGGCCGAGCTGGTCGGCGCCGATTGGGTCGATGTGTGCCAGTAGGCGATTGGTGAAGAAGGATTTTGGGGGGCCAAGTCTCGAGGCTTAAAATGGTCGGAGTGGCCGGATTCGAACCTTATCCGGATTCCAAGTGTCCAGTGAGTGAGTAGATTGGTCAGCTCGGCATGAAAGGACGTCCTGGCGGGGGCTGTCGTGTCGACTCGGAACATCGCCGACTACGACTTCTCCCGACAACTCCACCCCTTGCCGGAAAGTTCCGGGCGCAATGCCGCGACGGGCAGCTAAGGGCAAGAGAGGGGCCGCTCGTCGACTCCTCAAACGGTCTCATCCACATCAACGAGATTGTCGGCCTCGGCCGCAACGGCCTCTCGCGCATGATGGCGTCGTATATGCTGAGCAATGGAGCGATCGAAAATGTGGGCGGCGTCTTCGAGATGTCAGGCTACACGGGCCTGACGCTTTTTGTGGCAGTCCAAGATCACCGGGCAATTTTCCCAACAGATCGTCGGGACGGTGACGATGCGCTTGGTATCGGGGGCCTTGCCATTGGCGAAGGAATAGCCGTTGGAGTGGCGCGGGCCGATTGATGCAAGTTCATCGCAGCGGGTTTTTGCGATAGGGCTAGCTGTACTGAATGTCAGGATGACTTAGGCGGCACGTACAGGCAGATCGTAGTGTCAGGACCAAATGGTATTTCACGATGCCGGGTTACCGTTGCTTTTTGGTCATGGCACCAATGGTAACGCATGTCGTGTGACTGACGAACCCTGCTGTCCCCATAAGGCAGCAACTCACCGGACGGCACCTTGAAGCCCTTGCTTGTTTCGCGAACGGCGCCATCCGCCATCGGCTCGCAATGCTCGTCCTCGCAGCACTGTTTTTCGTACCAGCTATGTGCCGATGCCGTCGGCACTCCGAAGGCACACGCTGCGGCGATGATAGCGTCCAACCCGAGGGCGCCGCCGCCCCCGCCAAATGGCCAGATCATGATTTATCCCGGATCAGGTTGAGAAAGTCCGACTGATAGATGCAGCGATGGCCGAGGGCGTTTGATAGATAGGTCCAGGCCCGATCGGCGCTGTGCGCTAACGCAGAACCACTCTCCAGCGCCGCAGCCGTGGCCATCAAGCCCGCCAGCCCTGCGCGTCGTCGCGTGCTGACCACTTGCATCGAAGGGCCTCCCCCTTGCGGTGACCGAAGTCGTCACCAGCCACGGCACCCTTCGCGCGGACACGCCAAGTGGCCTTGGACTTCTCTGCTGGACGATACGATTTCGTTCTAGATTAGCACATACTAATATGATAGGCAAATGCGAGGGCTAATTCATGGTGCAGTTCCAAATCACTACTGCATTGACGTGGCTTGTCTTAGCCGGCGAGGCGAACGCTCACGATTGGTACACCGGGAAGACTGATCCCGTTCTTCGTTATGACTGCTGCGGCAATAAGGATTGCCACCCAATCGATTCCAGCAACGTCAGGATGACCAAAGACGGTTATTTTGTGAGGATGCCGCGTCCCACCTACCTGAATGAGCCGCAAGAAGCTGAGTGGTTTATTCCTAGAGATCGCGTCCAGCCCGCGCCGGATGATCGGTATCATATTTGCGAGCGTCTGATGACGTTTTACCGAACGATCGCCCCCCACATGAAGTTCGAAGCCTATCAGAGATTCAGGTGGACGTGCTTTTTCGCACCGCCGGGCACAAGTTCAATCGCGGCAAGTCGTTAGGACACGGTCGGCACACCACGAAGCGAGATGAGGCGGTGTCGTGGTCAACCGACCAAGATGACCAAGAGCTAACACGTGTTTGTGCTGGACCATTCTTCGAGGTCTGGCCACCTCGCTCAGGAGATCAAAATGAAATTGGGATTCGTCGGAACGGGTGCAATCACAGAGAGCGTCGTCAGAGGCTTGGTTAAGGCAGGGAACGACCTTGAGGGCATTGCGGTGTCGCCGCGCAACGCCGAGGTGGCTGCTCGCTTGGCAGCGCTTCATCAACTCGTCCGAGTTGCTCGTGATAACCAAAGGGTTGTTGATTCCTCCGACATCGTGTTTCTCGCGGTTCGGCCGCAAGTCGCGAATGACATCGTTGCAAGGCTAGAATTTCACCCAGGTCAACGGGTTGTGAGCTTTGTGGCGGGCCTCCAATTGGAAGAGCTCTCGGAATGGACCCATGGCATACCAGGACTCTGCCGTGCAATCCCGGTTCCTCTTGTTGCCGACTTGCATGGTGTGACCGCGATATTTCCAGGCGATTCCGTCGTCACCGAACTGTTCTCCTCGCTCGGCTCGGTCGTTGAGGCGCGCGACGCTGCGGAGTTCGAGTTGTTCGGCGCGGCGTGTTGCCTCATGGGAACTTACTTTGGATTTCTTGATGTTATCGCGCGCTGGATGATGGCGAAGGGTATGCTCAACGAGCACGCTCGCGATTTCCTCGCACATCTGTTTGCGGGCTTATCGGAAACGGCGCGCGCTTCGCCCGAAAGATCTTTCGAGGAACTGCGCACAGCTTACTCGACGAAGGGAAGTCTGAATGAGCAGGTATTTGATCTCTTCATAAGTTATGGAGGTGGAGCGGCAGTTACGGGCGGGCTGGAAGCCGCGTTCTCGAGGCTTGCTCCTAGCCTGGAGCGAACTCGTCATCGCGGTCAGGGCCCGGTGTCCTCCGGATAAGCCCTTCGCCGTCCGCCGACATGTCTTTGCTGGGCGCAGCACGGCTACGAACGACCCTTCAGGCGTGAGGCGACAGTCTCACCGTGGTTTTCAAGAAAGCGGGACAATTCCCTCGAACGCCGCATAGACCGAGGTTCGCAGCCAACGGTCCATGCTGCGGGCAAGACCGGCGTCGCCGCTCAGGAAAAGGCCGCCTCTTTCTATCTCGCGTTCCACGTTGGAACGGCCCTCGATGATGACCCCAAGCGAAACAACTCCTGTCTCGACGTAAAGGTCGACATCCCGGCCGGGGTCGAGCGAGCATAACTCGGGCAATTCCGCGCCTGACTCGACCACAAGCCAGTAATGGGGATACTTCGGTGGGGGATCGTCGCGGAAATGGAAGCGGATGACGGCGCGCCGCCGCGGCAATTCGGCGAGGTCGATCTTTCGTCGCACGCCCCACATGATGGTCGAAGCATCCGCACCGCTGAGCGCGATCTCCGCCTCGATGTTGCATTGCGCCCATTCCGCCAGCGCGTTCATCGCCGGCTCGAGGTTGATCGCCTTCTTGGTGCGGAAATAGTCGACCGTACCCTTCGCCTTGTCCTCGATGCGCTCGACCAGGCCCAACGCTTCCATCTCCTTGAGCCGCCTCGACAAGAGGGCGGACGAGATGTTGCCCAGTCCCTTGCGAATGTCGTTGAAACGGGTCGAGCCGTTCCAGAGCTCAGTCAGGATTTGGATCGTCCAGCGCGGTTCCAGGGATCTCGCAGGCGCACGCGATAGGGCAGATCAGTCCGTAAGGCCGTCCCGGCATGACTGAACTCTCCTTTGCCGCAAGTTAGACCCTGTGGAGGTCCAGAGCCAGTTCACAATCTGAAGCGGAACGCTGACGAAGCTGCCCTAGCGCCTGCCCGCCTTCCACCGTCATGGTGATCGTCATTCGAGCATCCCCGACCAACGGAGGTTATCATGGCTAGGCATAATATGACGCAAACGACGCTAGGCTGGACCGCACTCCGCATGCCGGGTACTTTTCGTGGCCGGCCGCTCGAACGCCTGCTGGCCCTTGTCCATGAATGGCGGATGCGCCGCGACATAGAGCGCTCGCTCGGTCACCTGTCCAACTTCCATCTGCGCGACATCGGCTTGACCAAAGCAGACGTCGATGCGGCCTGCGTCGACAGCTTCGATCGATCCACTTCTCACGCGCTCAATAGTGCGGCGCAGAACCGGAGGGGAAATTGGTAAGAAGAGAAAGCTGGCATGCGCGGCGCGCCTTAAATCTCCTCTTCGCTTGCGCCACGATGACCGGAACGCCTGGTACCTGCCCCATGTGCGGCCTCGGTGGCTGCGGCTGCGTGGCAGTGGGCACCGAAACACTAATCGACGCGTTCTTAGCGGCGCAATAAACGCGGCCCAGAAAGAGGCGTTGTTGTTTGTCGCCAATCACTACCACTATCCGGAAGACAGCCAGATCAAGGACACGCTCTTCCGCAACGGCAGGATTGCTCTCGATTGACGGAAGGGATTTGGGGGGGCCAAGTCTCGAGGCTTAAAATGGTCGGAGTGGCCGGATTCGAACCGACGACCCCTTGACCCCCAGTCAAGTGCGCTACCGGGCTGCGCTACACTCCGGACCGGGTGGCGATGTATCGTGATAACCCGGTGCGGGTCAACCGAATTCGGCGGTTATCTTACCGATGAAATTGCAGCCACCTGCACCGACCTTACCAACTGCAATTGCTTCTGATGCCGGTACTCCAGCGCGATCGCACCCCAGATCAGGCCGAGCAGCAGATAGAGATGGCGCCAGTGGTCGATGTCGATGAAGGTGCCGAGCCCGATATTGCCGAGATAGGCGACATAGGCGCAAAGCAGGTAGGGCTGCCAGGGTCGGTCGCGCAGCAGGATGCGGAAGCCGGCGGCGATCGTCCACAAGGTCAACGTCAGGAACGAGACGAAGCCCAGCCAGCCATAGTCCATCAGCGCCTTCAACCAGATGTCGTGCGTGTCCTCGCCATAGATC
>NZ_RZSC01000188.1:0-9292 GCF_003998155.1 Mesorhizobium sp. M1E.F.Ca.ET.063.01.1.1 | reverse complement strand
GCATTGACGGCACATTCGAGGTTCCGGCATCCCAGAGATGTCCGTTGAGCGGTTACGCGCATTATTGAATGTTGTCGATGGGACGAAAAGGTGTTTTGTCCGGGGTCAGGCGTTCGCCGACGTCAGGAATCAGCTTCTCGCCCAATCCTCGTGCCCGTGACGCACTCGGACAATGAGGATGTCGCCGTCTCCCTCGATCCGGTAAACGACTAGATGGGCCTTGAACGGATGGATTCGCATCGGCGGTGATAACTCAAGTCGCTCCCGCGCGATGCGCGGATTGGCGACGATCAGATCGAAGATCGCGAACAACTCGTCATGATATTGTCTGGCTTGCACGGGGCCAGACACGCGGACACCCTGCTCGGCAATGCCGATAATGTCCTCTTCCGCCGCTATCGATAGGCGGAAACCCATTATCGCTTGCCGCGTGGCGCCTCTGCCCGGTTGACCGCCTCTGCGAAAAGCTCGTCCTTGGAGCGCCTGCCGATACCGCTCTTCAGGCCGTCATCGACAAAGCTCTGCATGGCCGCAATCTTGTCGTTGCGCTCCTGATCTTTGCGGATCAGATCACGCACGTAATCGCTCGCATTGGCGTAACGCCCCGTTTCAGTCTGCGCCTCCACCCACGCCTTCATGGGATCGGGCAAGGATACGTTCATCGTCGCCATATCGGCCTCCATATAATGTCCAGTGTATGGCATATTTTGACAAAGTTTGTCAAATGTTCGCCCCTGCCGTCGCACACCGCGTCATGCGCCACCCTGGGTGTACCTGAAGAGTTACCTGTGGATTCAGCTCACATCTCGCCGAACTCCCTGCGCTTGGCCTCGCCGACGCCGTTCACCTCGGCGAAGGATCGAGGTTGATCGGCCCGAATCGACGTCCGGCCGGCCGTGCGCTGGCCTGCCGCTCCTTGGGCCGCAGCGCTCATTCCGTCATTAGTAACCGTCGGCGACCAAGTCCGACCGAGCGAAAAGCGACCCTATCAACTTCAATTAACGACACCATCAGTGACACCAATTGACAGTCGTCGATTTTCATGACACAAACAGTGCCATCAATTAGGAGCACCCGCGTGTCGCAAGTCCGCACCTACAACAGCCCCATGCGCGAAGAGAAAGCGCGTGAAACGCATGAGGATATCCTCTGCGCCCTGTTTGAGCTCATGGATTCGGCCACCGCCGCCGACGAGATCAGCATGGAGGCGATCGCCCGGAAGGCTGGCGTGCAGCGCCGCACGGTGTTCCGCCACTTCGCCACCAAGGACGACCTGCTGGCTGCCTTTTGGCCCTGGTTGAATGCCCGGATCAGAGCCTCTACGACCCCAAGGACCCCTGAGGACGTTGTCGACGGTCCCCGCCAGGCCTTCCCGCGGTTTGATATGCACGACGCTGCGATCCGCTCGTCGCTCCATTCGCGGACCGGCCGTGAGATGCGCATGGGCACGGTGGCAAGCCGCCGCGCCAATTTCAGGCGCGCGCTGGCTCCCGCCATTTCCTCTCTTCAGCCCGCCGAGGCCGAGAAGGTCGAGGCGCTGGCTCATCTGCTCTTCTCGGCCTCCGCATGGGAGATCCTGAAGGACTATGGCGGTCTCACCGGCGCCCAGGCCGGCGAGACCGCATCCTGGGCACTCGAGGTGATCCTGTCCGCGGTCACCCCGGGTCATTCACCGGCGGAAGTCACCAACCAAAGAGACAAGCCATGAACTTCAACGTCACCACTCCCGAGGCCGCCCAGACGCTCTGGGTCGTCGCCGACCGCATCCGCCTGCTCGGCGGCATCGTGGGTTCCAGCCTTGAACTTATCGAGGTCGAGGTCCCGCCAGGTTCCGGCACTCCGCCGCACAGCCACGCCTCGCCCGAATTGTTCTATGTGCTGGAAGGCGCGCTCACCGTCCGTCACTTTGGCGCCGGCGGCCCGCCCGAAGTGACCGTCGCAGGTCCCGGTACCTCGGTGCGCATCGGCCCGAGGGCGCCGCACAATTACTCCAACGACAGCGGCCGCCCGGTGCGGATGCTGGTGCTCGTCGAGCCGTCCATGATCGCTTTCTTCCGCGACATCGGCACCGCCGAGCCGCAGGCCCAGCCCGACTTCGCCCGCATCGGCGCAGCCATGCAGCGCCACGGGATCGAGGCGCTGCCCGTAGCGGCCTGAACTGTCGCCGGGGTCCACCTGCAGGGGAGAGCAAGGTGCTTCCCTGCAGGCGGCAACGTCTCAGCGGCGAATGGTAACGAGCTAAGCGCCCGCCTGATGCGCCGCGATCGCGCTCAAGAAAATCTCGCCGAATTCCCTGAGCTTGGCCTCGCCGACGCCGTTCACCTCGGCGAAGGCGTCGAGGTCGCGTGGGCGGCGCTCGGCCATGTCGATCAGCGTGCGGTCGGAGAAGACGACATAGGCCGGCACCTGGCGTTCCTTGGCGAGGCGCAGCCGCAGCGCCTTGAGCGCGGCGAGGAGCGCGGCGTCCAGATCGTCCGTGCCGGCGGCAGCCTGGGCTGAACGCGCCTTGTTGCGCAAGGAACGGTGCCGCGTCTCGACGCGATACTCGAACGCGGTTTCGCCGCGGCCGAGCGCGCGGCCGCTTTCCGAAATGGCAAGGCCGCCATAGCCGTCCGGATCCGGCATCAGAAACCCGCCCGCCACGAGTTGACGGATCAGCGACAGCCACGCAGGTCTCTTGTGCGCCGCGCCGGTGCCGAAGCTGGCAAGCCTTTGATGGCCCCTGGCCAGCACTTTCTCGGTCTCGTGGCCGAGCAGGACATCGATGACATGGGCGGCGCCGAACCGCTCGCCGGTTTGCGCGACGGCCGAAAGGATGATGCGCGCTTCGGCACTGCCGTCCGCGCGCGGCGCCTGGCTGAGGCAGTTGTCGCAATTACCGCAAGGCTGCGCTTCCTCGCCGAAATAGCCAAGCAGCACCTGGCGGCGGCACTGCGCCGTCTCGCAATAGCCGATCAGGGTGTCCAGCCGGCCGTGCGAGCGCCGCTTGTGCTCGGACGAGGCATCCTCGTCGTCGATGAACAGGCGGCGCGTGCGGATGTCGCCGAGGCCGTACAGCATATGCGCCTCCGCCGACCGCCCGTCGCGGCCGGCGCGGCCGATCTCCTGGTAATAGGCCTCGAGGCTCGCCGGCAGGTCGGTGTGGAACACATAGGCCACGTCCGGCTTGTCGATGCCCATGCCGAAGGCGATGGTCGCCACCATGACGACGCCCGACAGCGTCATGAAGGCGTTCTGGTTCGCTTCCCGCGCCTCCTTGCTCATGCCGGCATGATAGGCGAGCGCCGTGACGCTGTTCTTTTCGAGGAAGGCCGCCATCTCCTCCGTCTTCCGGCGCGACAGGCAGTAGACGATGCCGCTGCGCCCGGGATGGCGCTCGACGAAGCGCAGCAGCTGGCGCTTGCTGTCCTGCTTCGGCTCGATGGCGAGTTTGATGTTCGGCCGGTCGAAGCCCAGCACCAGCGTGTCGACGCGGTCGGCGAACAGCCGCGCCGAAATGTCGGTGCGCGTCGTCTCGTCCGCGGTCGCCGTCAGCGCGATGATCGGCACTTTCGGAAAGATGTCGCGCAACTGCGCGAGATCCTCATATTCGCGCCGGAACGCCGGCCCCCATTGCGAGATGCAATGCGCCTCGTCGACGGCGATCAGGCGGATATCGAGCCTGGCGAGCGCGTCGAGCATCCGGTCGGTCATCAGCCGCTCCGGCGCGAGATAGAGCAGCCGCGTCTGGCCCGACGCGACCCGGCGCCACGCCGCGACATTGGCATCGCGGTCGAGCGAGGAATTGATCGTGTCGGCGGCGACGCCGGCGAGCCGCAGCGCCGAGACCTGGTCCTGCATCAGCGCCACCAGCGGCGAGACGACGATGGTGAGCCCGCCCAAGACAAGCGCCGGAACCTGATAGCAGAGCGACTTGCCGGCGCCGGTCGGCATCACGGCCAGCACGTGGCGTCCCGCCAGCAGCGCCTCCATCACGTCGGCCTGCCCGGGGCGAAAATCGTCGAAGCCGAACACGTCCTGCAGCACTCGCCGCTTCGGATCGCGTCCCTCCGCCGGAATGCCAGCTATCGATGTCCGCATTGAGAGTGATTCCCGGATTTCGGCTGAGGCCGCTTCTTAGAGTGACGATCACAGGAAGGCTATCCAGGTAGACCGAGGGGTGCCGGTACGCTGCCCTCGAGCATCCTATCAAGCCCGGATCAGGCCGCGTTCGGCAACGGACGCGCGCGCTCGATCCTCTCACGCTCCTTCGGGTTGTGCATCGCCTCCCACAGATCACTGCGCCGCTGCACATTGAGCCAGAACTCGGGGCTGTTGCCGAACACACGCGCAAGGATAAGCGCGGTCGGCGCCGTGACGTTGCGACGATTGTTGCAGAGCTCATTGACATGCTTGCGTTGCACGCCCATTGCCTCGGCCAAGGCGGCTTGCGTGAGACCCATCGGCCGCATGAACTCCTCCACCAGGATCTCGCCGATCCTCACCGGTCTGCGCTTGGTCGTCAGCATAATCCACCTATCTGTAGCTATGGTCGTCAAGATAGACGCCCGACGCTTCACCGCGGCGACCGTCCCACCGGAATACCAGCCGCCATTGCTTGTTGACGCGGATCGAATGGAACCCTTCGAGGTTGCCGCGCAATTTCTCGAAATGATTACTGGGCGGCACGCGCAAATCCAGATCGGTCGTCGCATCATCGATCATCTGGAGCTTGCGGAACAGCCGCAGTTCGAGATCGGGCGGGATATTCCTTGAGCGCACGTCGTCAACGAAGAAGGCTCGCAACCACTCGTCCCGAAAGCCAGCGATCATCCTTCACCCTTAGTGGGCGATAGTACCACTCTATGGTATAATTGCAAACAAGCGTCGCCGCCATCCGCATTGCCTTTCCACGCAAAGGATGGCTTCCTGTCCGGCCTGCAGCGGAGGAACCCGGCAATGATCGATTTGGCCACATTGGCGACCTATGTCGCGATCGTGCTTGGCTTCGTCTTTATTCCGGGGCCTGCCACGCTGCTTACCGTGGCGCGGGCGACCAGCTCGGGAACCAAGGTCGGCATCGCCACCGGCGCCGGCGTCGCGGCGGGCGACGTCGTCCACACCGTCATGGCGATCTTCGGCATCTCGGCCATCATCGCCACCTCGGCGATGCTGTTTTCCATCATCAAATATATCGGCGCGGCCTATCTCGTTTACCTCGGCATCCGCGCCATCCTCGAGAAGGCGCCGGTCGATCTCGCCGGGAGCGTCTTGGCCGTGCCGGCGGGCAAGGCGTTCCGGCAGGCCGTATTGACCGAGGTGCTGAACCCGAAGACGGCGTTGTTCTTCCTTGCCTTCCTGCCCCAGTTCATGCGCCCCGAAAACGGATCGGTCGTGCTTCAACTGGCGATCCTTGGCGCCGTCTTTGTTCTGCTCGGCCTCTTCAGCACCGTGGTCTTCGCCGTCTCGGCCGGAGGTCTGGGCTCTTTCCTGCGCCGCAAGCCGGCCGTGCTGAGGTGGCAGGGCAAGGTGGTCGGCGGCATCTACTGCGCGCTCGGCGTGAGGCTTGCGCTGCAGCAGCGCTGAGCCCCGCATTCGCCAAAGTGACGAAGCATTAGATCCGTAGCTGGTTCCACAGGTCCGCGATCGATCTTCGCAAACCTGCGGCCTTCGGTTCGCCGGGCCGGATTTCGGCCAGCGCTATGCCGCTTTCGCCGGCGACAGCATAGAGCAGCCATGTCCGGCCATTCTCCTCGAAAATCGCCGGATCGCGGAGCGCATTCTGCCTGCCCCTAGCCGCGCCCCTGCGGCCGCGGCTAACTGGAAGATCCGCGCCTTCGTCGTCCGTCTCCGGCCTCAGCAATTCGGTCTTGCCGCGCACTTTCCAGCGCTGCCAGTCACTGGAAAGATCCATGCTGCCGTAAACGATGCGCTCGGGGGCGTCGTCCTTGCGCGTATAATAGACGATCAGCGACCGGCCGCTTTTCTGCGCCGCGACGTGCCTGGGCCTTGCCCACCGTGAGCCGGGCAAAACGACCGGTCCCTCTTCGAAACCGGACAGACCGTCGCTCGATCGGCGGAGCCTCACATTGCCCGTGCCGAAGAGCCCATACCACCAGCCGTCATGGCGAAAGATCCGAGCGTAGAATGGTCCGAGCGGCTCGGCATTGGGCCTGAAACGCAGACCGTCGGCGGAGGTGGCCGCAAAGGTCGTCTGGCCCTGGCCATTCAAGGCCGGACCATGGAAATACATGACGATTCGCTGATTCCGCTCATCGACATGCACGTCGGGAGACGCGATGTGCCCCTGGAGGAATGGGCACTCGGCGAGCGACAGCACGCCCCCTGGATGGATCCGCCAGGGACCCTCTATCGCATCGGAATAGGCAAGCCGGATATAGCTGCCATGATGATGCGCGAAATAGAGATGATAGGCCCCGAGCCGGCCCTTCGCCCAATCGGGCATCCTGACCAGCGAAGGACCGTTTATGTTGGCGCCGTCGTCGCCGGGCAGCATGCCGGGTGTGATCAAAGGTCCGTGCCGCTTGGCGAGAAGGCCAACCGTTGCCGTCATCCGCGGGCCCAGTCCGGCATATCGTAGCCGAACTCGTCGCAGAACTCCTTCAGGCGCGCGAGAAAGGCCGGCGGCAGGGCGCGCAGATAGGTCCGGAACTCTTCGTTTCGCTCCCATTTCTGCAGCGAGGTTGCGCGTATCGGGTTGCCGGGATCCTCGCTGAACCGGATGCGCGGTTTGAGGTCGAATGCCCTCGCGATCCGCTCCTGCATGGCATCCGGCTGAGCGATCATGTCTTCATAACGGATATAGGTGATCGCGCGGCGGGGCTGGGTCTTCCTCAGCCGCAGCAAGGCATCATATTCCGCCAGCCAGCGTTCGGGCGTGACGTGGAACCGGCGCTGCGCCCTGCTCTCCGGATGCGAGCTTGTAAGCACGTCAAGCGGATGGCGAACGCAATAGATCAGGCCAACGGCGCTTGGCAATTTAGCCAGGTGCACATGGCCCCGCTCGGTGCGCTTGACGACAAGGTTGGCTTCCGGGCGGTCCAGCATGTCCAACTGGGTGTATTTCGCTTCGGCCCGATGGACGAAAGTGTCTTCGAAACATCCCATCAGGCGCTGCGTAAGCGTCGTTCCGCTGCGCGCGCAGCCGGCGATGAATATCTTGTTGTAGCGCGCCGTGTCCGCCTCTACCCAAACCCGCCACAGCCGCTTCAAATCCAGCGCAAGGCGCCGGACCTCCCTGACCGGTCGCCTGGTGGCCTCGCGTAAAAGGGCTTCTGATTTTCGTACGACGTCCATTCCAGACTTTCTCTCCCGCCGGCTTTGCTCATCCGCCGAATGACGATCTGCGGCCCATCGTTTCTTTGGCCGATATGCCGGCACAGTTCCAGTCTTCTTCGTTAAACCTATCTTCACTATGTTGCGGCACCGTTATCGTCCTGCGGCAATGTTTGAGTACCGCGGCGGCGCCACAAGCGCCCAGGCAACAAACCCGCGCCTCACGGCGCGGGTTTTCCTTTTGGACCATAGGAAGGACCTAGAGGAAGTCGGCCCTATAGGGTGCAAAACTGTCGACCAGCCGCCCCGCTTCCAGCGCCTTGACGCCATGCACAAGGTTCGACGGAACGATGAAGCTGCTCCCCGCTTCCAGGATTTCCGAGCGGCCATCGATGGTGACTTCGAAACGGCCTTCGGCGACATAGCTTGCCTGGACATGCGGATGCGAGTGCAGCGCGCCGACGCCGCCCTTGTCGAAGGCGAACTCGACCAGCATCAGTTCGTCGGTATGCACCAGCACGCGCCGCCTGTTGCCGTCCGGCGTCGGTATCCGGGTCTTCTCGTCGGCATGAGAAAAGATATCGGTCATCGCGAGCTTCCGTCCAGAAATTGAAATGGTCATCGCGCCAGCCAGCCGCCATCCACCGGCATCACCGCGCCATGCATGTAATCCGACGCCGGCGCCAGCAGGAAAACGGCGGCATCGCCGATATCGCCGGGCAGGCCCCAGCGCGCCGCGGGAATGCGCCCGAGGATGGCGGCGCTGCGGTCGGGATCGGCGCGCAGGGCTTCGGTGTTGTTGGTCTCGATATAGCCCGGCGCGATGCCGTTGACGTTGATGCCTTTCGACGCCCATTCGCAGGCAAGCAGCCTGGTCAGTCCGAGCACGCCATGTTTCGAGGCCGTGTAGGAAGCGACGCGGATGCCGCCCTGAAAACTCAGCACCGAGGCGATGTTGACGATCTTGCCGCGTCGCCCGGGTTGCGCAAGCACCCGCCTGGCAAAACTCTGGCTAAGTCGAAAGACCGTTTTCAGGTTGATGTCCATCACCTCGTCCCAGTCCGCCTCGGTCAGCTCGACCGCGTCGGCGCGTCGGATGATGCCTGCATTGTTGACAAGGCCGTCGAGCGGCCCGATTTCGTCCCAGACCCGGTCGAGCATGTCGGCCGCCTTGGCGGGATCGCCGAGATCGGTGGCCACAGCTTCGAACCGTCCCTTGACAGCCGCGACCTTCTGCGCCGTCTCATCCATCGCCGAGCGGCCGACGCCTATCACGGCGGCGCCGGCGCGCGCGACCGACACGGCGATGCCCTGGCCGATGCCGGTGTTGGCGCCGGTGACGAGGATGCGTTTTCCCGCGAGGCTGAAGGCAGAAAGATCGCTCACCTGAGCTGATCCATCGTCACCTGGTCGACGTCGGTATAGTCGACATTGTCGCCGGCCATGGCCCAGATGAAGGCATAGTTCGAGGTGCCGGCTCCAGAATGGATCGACCAGCCCGGCGACAGCACCGCCTCTTCATTGCGCATGACGATGTGGCGCGTCTCGTCCGGCTCGCCCATGAAGTGGAAGACGCGCGCGCCTTCGGCCAGGTCGAAATAGAGATAGGCCTCCATGCGTCGGTCATGCACATGGCATGGCATGGTGTTCCACACCGAGCCCGGCGCGAGCTGCGTCATGCCGACGACCAACTGGCAGGTCTTTACCCCATCGGCATGGATGAACTGGAAGATCGAACGCTCGTTGCTGGTCGCCTGGCTGCCGAAGTCGAGCCGCTTCGCGTCGCTGACGCGGATCAACTGGCTGGGATAGGCTTGGTGCGCCGGCGCGCTCAGCAGATAGAACTTGGCCGGCTTGTCCGGCTCGGCCGAAGCGAACGAAACTTCCTGCGTGCCCATGCCGAGATAGACCATGTCGCGCGTTGCCATCTCAAAGGGCAGGCCATCGGCCGTCACCGTACCGGCGCCGCCGATATTGACGGCGATCATTTCGCGGCGGTCGAGGAATGCCCTGGTGC
>NZ_RZSC01000187.1:0-9312 GCF_003998155.1 Mesorhizobium sp. M1E.F.Ca.ET.063.01.1.1 | reverse complement strand
CGGTGAATTCCGGCAGAAGAAAGTGGAACTGGAACACGAAGCCGAGCGTCGACAGCCTTGTCGCCGCGCGCTCCCGCTCGTCCATCGGATCGGCATCGCGACCGCCGATGCTGAGCTTTCCGCCAGTCGGACGGTCGAGCAATCCGAGCAGATAGAGCAGTGACGATTTGCCCGAGCCCGATGGGCCGGTGATGGCAACGAACTCCCTCTCCTCGATCGAAAGCGTGACGTCCTTGACCAGCGTGACGGGAATGGTTTCCGGCAGCACGCGCGTCAGATTCTCGGTCTTGATCAGCACGCTCATGTCGCGCCTCTGATGATATCGACCGGGTTCTGCCGCGCCGCGCGGCGCGCTGGAAGATACCCGGCCACCGCGGCGGAGCCGATCGCGAAGCCGGACGCGATGACATAGTGCAGCACGCTCCAGGCGATCGGCAGATGCGTCATCTCCTGCCCCGTCGCGGCGATCTCGAACCGCACCAGGGAGAGGCCATAGACCATGGAGAAGCCGAGAAGCCAACCGAGCGCGGAGCCGGCGCCACCGATTGCCACGCCTTCGAGCAGGAACAGCCCGCGCATGTCGGCCTCCGGGAAACCGAGCGATTTCATGATCGCGATGTCGCGCGCCTTCTCATGCGTGATGGTGGAAATGATGTTGTAGATGCCGAAGCCGGCAACGAGCATGATCGCTCCGACGACGGTGTACATGATGATATTGCGGATGACGAGCGCCTGGAGAATGGACTCGTTCGCCTCCTGCCAGGCCACCGCCTTGTAGCCGAGCTCGGCTTCGGTGCGGCGCGCAACCGCCGGAGCGCGGTTCGGATCGTTCAGCTTGATGCGAATCTCGTTGATGGCGTTCGGTCGCTCCGAAAGAATTTGCGCGTTCTTCAACAGCACATAGGCCTCGCCCTCGTCGCGGGCGGTGGTGCCGGTGTGGAAGAGGCCGACGATCTTGAAGTTGCGCGTCAGCCCCTCAGAGGAGACCACCGTTATCGTGTCGCCAAACCCCGCGCCGAGCCGGCTCGCCATCGTATCGCCGATGAGCACGTTGTTGCCGCCGGACGCGAGTGCGTTGAAGCTGCCCTGAACGAAATCCTCCACGATCGGCGACACGCCGGGTTCGCGTTCGGGGTCGATGCCGATGATGGTCGCGCCCACCTCGCGGCTGGAATAGCGGATCACGCCCTGCGTCTTGAGGCTCACCGCGAACCGCCCAGGAATCCAACTCGCCAGCCACGCGGTCGCGGCCGTCGGATTGATGATACCGCGGCGGTCGTCGCGCGGCCTAAGCCCCGAAATGGCGACCGCGTTGAAAACGTCTTCGGCCGGCTGGCGGCGGGCCGTGCGCTGGTCATCGGTGATGTCGACATGCGGCATTGTGTCGACGAGTTGCCGTACGAAATCATCCTGTCCGCCCTGCATCAGCGCTGCCATGGCGATTGAGAATCCGACTCCGACGGCGACGCCGAGCACGGCAACGAGCGTCTGCCGGCCTCGGCCGGCGATGTGTGTGATGGCGATGTCGAGAATAAGCCGCATCGGACCTCACTTCCGCTCTGCCGCGACCGTCACGCGCGCGCCGTCAGCGAGTTCGGTCGGGTAGGGCGAGATGACTTGCGCCCGCGCATCGATGCCCGACAGAACCTCGACGCCGTTGGTGCCGCGAATGCCGGTGCGGACTTCACGCCGCCGGGTCGTCTCGCCCTCGACCACGAAGACATTATTGCCTTCGATCGCCACCGACGGAACCAGCAGGGCATTCTTCGAGACGCGGATGACGATATTGACGTCGGCCGACATGCCGATCCTGAGCGGCGTATCGTCCGGCAGTTGGAAATAGACGCGATAGGTCTTCGTCACCGGATCTCCCTTCGGTGTGATGCGATCGACAACGGCCTCCAGATTCTGTCCGGGAAAGGCATCGGCCCTGAGCAGTGTGCGCTGGCCGATCTCGACCCGCGGGATGTCCTCCTCGTTGACTTCGGCGACCACCAGAAGCGGCTTCGGCTCGCCGACCCAGAACAGCACCGTGCCGAGTTCGGCAATCTCTCCCACCTCGCCGTCCTGCCTCAGCACGACGCCAGGGCTTGGTGCTCGGATGACATAGGTTTCCAGGCGGGCCTTCTGCCCGGCCACGAGCGCCTCGATCTGGGACAACTCGCTCCGCGCACGATCGAGTGCCTGCTGGCTCGCCGCGTTCTTCTCAGCAAGCACGCTTTGGCGCTGGAACTCCTGCTCTGCAAGGGCCCGTCTTGCTTCGAGTTCTCCCAGCGCTGCTCGAACCTCGCTGTCGTCGAGCCGGGCGAGCACGTCGCCTTGCGCTACTCTTGCTCCCTCACAATTGCATTGCTCAACGATCCTTTCGCGCACAACCGGAGCCACCTTGGCCCAGCTATTCGGCTCGACCGAGCCGCTCGCATAGACGATCTCGGCGGCGTCGCCGCGCCAGGGCGTCACGATTGAAACAGGCGTCGCCCGCAACAGATACCAGGCCGTGCCGCCAACCAGGGCCGCAACGACGACAATTCCCGCAACCGAGCCTCTTACCCGCATGGAGCGCTCCCTTGATACCGGCCGCCAAGATGAGCGCCGAAATGATGAAAACGGCCAAGCCCACCAAGCATTGCATGACGATTGCGACCGACGCCAAGGGCAAAGAAACTACTTGATCGACACGTCGATCAAGTAGGGGCACGCCGAATGTGAAAAGTCGAATACCTCACGCGGCCGACGCCGGATTCGTTCGCGCGGGCATTTTCGGAAGGTAGGGCGCGAGATGGCGGGCTGCCGGCGGTCGTTCGCGCCGCTCGCTTTGCGCCGAGAGCGGCAGGCCCGTCGTCGGGCACTCGTCCCGGGGCAAACAGATACCTCTCGGGCCTTCGGTACCAGGCGAATGGCTTATTCCAGAAACATCAGGGCTGTGGCCAGAAATCCCATTCCGAAGCAAGATGCCATCGAATAGGCGATCATCCCCACAGCCAGATAGTCGCCGCTGTCTGACGACAAATGGCTGCCGACCGTGCCGAAAGTCACGAGCCAGCATGCTACCGTCAACCCGATGATCGCCCCCATAGCGAGATTCTTGACCACAAAGAGCACCAGTGGAGGCATGAGTTCTGCTCCTGAAGAGCATTCGCGGCGCTGCCCACGGCTTTCGGCCTTGTGACTTCAGCACCTGTCACTCAACGCCAAAACCTGCATCTGGTTGCTCTTCCTGTCTGTTTTCGCACCGGTTCGACGGGCTGTCCGCAGTTTGCCTATGGCCGACCAGGCAAGCGCAAGCGGCACCGCGCGACGCGAATACGCGTCCGCCTCTGGCTCAATCACCGCCTGTAGACATCGCGGCGCCAATCACCCAATCTTGCCCCCAGGGAACAAGAAGCGCTTCGAAGAAAGCGCGGACCTTCGGGTGCGCATGAAAAATCGATGGACCTTGTATGATCCACGGCTGGCCTGGATGCTGATCGCGCCGGTGCTGTTGCTGCTGATCTTCTTCCTGGTGCTGCCGATCGCCGTGATGGCGGCCTACACCTTCTTCACCTTCGTCACCGCCGGCGTCGAAACGAGCGCCTTGTCGAGCGCCAACTGGCACGAATTCCTGACCGACAGCTACTATCACGGCTTCCTGTTGAAGACGCTGAGGGTCGGCGCCATGACGGCGCTGCTCTGCGGTGTGCTCGGCTATTTCCCGGCCTATTTCATCTGGGCCACGAGCTTCAAGCACAAGTGGCTGCTCCTGCTTCTGCTCATCGTGCCGTTCTGGATCAGCTTCACCATCCGCACCTTCTCCTGGATCAACATCCTGGGCGAACAGGGCGTCATCAACGTGGCGCTCATGAAGATGGGCATTATCAGCGAGCCGCTGCCGATGCTCTACACCGAGGGCGCGGTGATCATGGGGCTGCTGCATTTCCTGCTGCCCTACATGATCCTCAACGTCTATGTCAGCCTGGAGAGCATCGACCGCACTCTGATCGCGGCGGCGCGTTCGATGGGCTGCACCAGCGCGCAGGCGTTCCGCGAGGTCACGCTGCCGCTCTCGCTGCCCGGCCTGGCGGCGGGCCTGCTACTCTGCTTCGTGCTGGCCGCCGGCAGTTATGTGACGCCGCAGCTTCTGGGCTCGGGGCGCGACGCGCTGTTCGGCAATCTGATCTACGACACCATCATGGGCGAGCTGAACTGGCCGATGGGCGCCACGCTTTCCATCGTGCTGTTCGTCGTGCTCGGCTTCTTCGCCGCCATCTACACCCGCTACATGGGCATGTCGCAGATCGTCAAAGGATTGGGTGGGTGATGAAAGCGGGCCGGCCGAACAAGGAAGGCAGATGGGCCTGGCGGCTCACCGGCTTCGTCACTTTATGCGTCTATATCTTCATGTTCGCGCCGATTGCGGCGACCATCATCCTGTCGTTCAACGCCTCGATGTTCGGCGGCTTCCCGATGACCGGTTTTTCGCTCCAATGGTACGGCAAGCTGATGGCGAATGAGGCGGTGCTGGCCGCCTTCCGCACGTCACTGTGGATCGCCCTGGTCACCGCGGTCGCCACCACAGCGATCGGCGTCGTCACGTCTTTCGCGCTGGTGCGCTTCGAGTTCCCCGGCAAGCAGATGCTGAGCACGCTGGTGATCCTGCCGGCGCTGGTGCCGGAAACCATTTTGGGCGTCGGCCTGCTGGTGCTGATCAAGGCGGTCGACCAGCCGAGGACCCTGCTTCTGCTGGTGCTCGGCCATATCCTGCTCGCCGTGCCCTACGTTGTGCTGATCACCCAGGCGCGCATGGTCGGTATCCGGCGTGTCTATGAGGAGGCGGCGCTTTCGCTGGGCGCCTCGCGCTTCTCGTCCTTCCGCGAGATCACGCTGCCGCTGCTCATCCCAGCCGTGGTCGCTGGCGCGCTGCTCGCCTTCACCATCTCGTTCGACAATACGTCGGCCAGCCTGTTCTGGCGGCCGGCCGGGGTCGAGACCATGCCGACGCAAATCCTTTCGATGCTGAAAATCTCGATCAGTCCGGAGATCAACGCGCTCGGCACCGTGATGATCCTGGTGACCGTCGGCATACCGCTGATCGGCGGCCTGATCCTGCAAAGCCTGACCCGATTGAAAAGACGCGGCGAACCAAAGGAGGACGCACGATGAAACTGACCACCACCAAGCGGCTGGAACGGCTGCACGACCGCTATGTCAACGGCGATCTCAGCCGCCGCACGTTCCTGAGCCTGACCGCCGCCGCCGCCGCGTCCGCGGGCCTCTCCATGCCGTGGATGAGCCGGGCGCTCGCCGCGGTCGAACAGGTCCGCTTCGACGGCTGGGGCGGAACGGTGCAGGACGCGATCGACAAATACGCCTTCCAGCCCTACACGGCCAAGACCAAGATCAAGGTGGTCCAGGGCACGTTCGGCGACGAGAACGAGATCATCACCAAGATCAAGACGGCGAAGCCCGGCGACTTCCAGATCGTGCATTCGTCCGGCGTCAACTACTACATCAAGTACGTGAATGCCGGCATGAACTCGGAGATCAACGAGGCCAACATTCCCAACATGGCGAATGTGCTGCAGCCGATGATCGAGCCGTTCCGCAAGCTGACGCCGAAGCTCTCGGCCGTTCCTTACGACTACGGCACCACCGGCATCGCCTACAACACCAAGGTGATTTCGCCGGAGGAGGCGAAGGAGAAGGGCGCGGGCCTGCTGCTCGACAAGAAATACGCCGGCAAGGTCGGCGGCTATGCCGACATGACCACGCGCGTCTGGTACGCGGCTCTGGCCACCGGACAGGATCCCAACAACATCAAGGACATGGATACGATCTGGGCCAAGGTGCGCGAGACGCGCGACCTCGCCAAGAAGTTCTGGAGCTCCGGCGCGGAGCTGATGGACCTGCTCTCCAAGGGCGAGATCGTGGTCACCGATGCCTGGTCCGGCCGCGTCGCCGCCCTGCAGGATCAGGGCCATCCGATCGGCTATCTCGACCCGGCGGGCTCCTATGCCTGGATGGAGGACATGCTGATCCTGAAAGGCTCGCCGATGGCCGAGTGCGAAGAGCTGATCAACTTCATGCTCGATCCGGCAACCTCCATCGCGGTGGCAGAGGGCCAGAGCTATCCGCCGTCGCTCGACCCGACCAAGGTCAAGCTCACCGAGAAGATCGAGAAGCTGCCGGCCTTCGACAAGACGGGCTCGATGAAGGCGCTGACCTTCGCCGATCCGGTGTACTGGGCGACCAACGAGGACGCCTGGACCAAGCAGTGGGACAGGATCGCGAAAGGTGCCTGACGAAACGTCGCTCAGCCCCCGGCCGGTCTCGGCCGGGGCGCCCTCCCCCGTCACGGCCTCCAGCACGGAGAAGCCGGCGGTCGAGTTCCGCAGCATCGACATCGCCTACGGCAAGTTCGTCGCGGTGCGCGATTTTTCGCTGTCGATCCGCAAGGGCAGCTTCGTCACGCTGCTCGGACCTTCGGGCTGCGGCAAGACGACGATCCTGCGCTCCATCGCCGGGCTGGTCGACATCTCAAGCGGCCAGATCATGATCGGCGGGCGGCGGGTCGACGACGTGCCGATCTACAAGCGCAACATCGGGCTGGTCTTCCAGAGCTACGCGCTGTTCCCGCACAAGACCGTCTTCGACAATGTCGCCTTCGGCCTGAAATACCGCAACGTGCCGAAGCCGGAGATCGCGCGCAAAGTGGGCCGGGCGCTCGACATGGTGCGGCTGCCGGGCAGCGAGAAGAAACTGCCCTCGCAATTGTCGGGCGGGCAGCAGCAGCGCATCGCGCTGGCGCGGGCCATCGTCTTCCAGCCGCAGGTGCTTTTGCTCGACGAGCCGCTGTCGGCGCTCGACGCCAACATGCGCGAGGAAATGCGCGTCGAGATCAAGAAGATCCAGAAGGAAACCGGCATCACCGCCATCTTCGTCACGCACGATCAGGAAGAGGCGCTCTCCATGTCGGATCGCATCGTGGTGATGAACGCCGGTTCGGTGGAGCAGATCGGCACGCCGGAGGAGGTCTACGAGATGCCGGCCACCGCCTTCGTCGCCGATTTCCTCGGCAAGGCCAACATGCTCGCCGGAACGGTGAGCAAGTCCGACGGAGCGATCGCGATCACGCTCGCCGCCGGCCAGACGATCGATGTGACGTCTCCACGGCCGCTGGCGCCAGGCAGCAAGGTCACCATCGTGGTCCGGCCGCAGAAACTGTCGGTCGGCGCCACGGCGAGCACCAACCGGCTGTCCGGCCGCGTCGTCTCGACCTCGTATCTCGGCGGCAGCGCCATCTACGAGATCGACATCGGCGGCGAGACCAGCATCCGCGCCAACGCGCCGATCAACGGCCGCATCGTTCGCGAGGGCGAGCCGATCGAGGTCGGGTTCGATCCGGCCGGATGCGTTCTGCTCGACGAGAGCGGGCAGCGGATTTCGTAGGGTGTGTTGATATTCAGGTGATGCCGGCTGACCTGAATCTCAACGCACCCTCGGACGCCGCGCCCCGCGCCTGCGCCGTTCCTTCATCGCGGGAGTCATTGTTTCGTCGCTTGAGCAGCCAAGCGGCCAGGATGCCTGAGATGGGTTGGCGTGATGCCGGTGTGCTGGCGGAACACCCGGCTGAAATGCCCGGCATTTTCGAAGCCGCATCGGTAGGCGATGTCGCCTATCTGCAGATCGCTCCCTTCCAGCAGCGACTTCGCGTAATGCACGCGCAGCGCAAGATAGGCAGCCATCGGGCTGGTGCCCAGTTCGGTCGCGAAAAGACGCTCGAGCTGGCGCCGCGAGCAATTCAGGCGGCTTGCGATCTCGGTAACCGATACCTTGTCCTGGAGATTGCTTTCCATCAGGAGCAAGGCCCGCTTCACCGCACGGCTCGCGGCTTCGGGAAACAGGTCGCCTACGGGCTGCACGTCGCTGATGTTGCGGATGCGATCGAGCACCAGGATCTTGGCGGCTTTTTCCGCTGCCTTCTGGCCGATGAACTGCGACACGAAATAGCCGGCGAGGTCGGCAGCGCCCGTGCCGCCGGCACATGTCGCGCGGCCGCGGTCGACGGAAAACAAACTGTCCGCATGCGCGTTCACGTCGGGGAACTCGGCCCGAAAATCCTTGATGTGGAACCAGCTGACGGCGGCGCTGTAGCCGTCCAGCAAGCCGTAGCGCGCCAGTACGAAGCTTCCCGTGCAAAGCGCGGTTATGGGCACGCCCCTCTCGGCGGCCCGCAAAAGGAATGCTTCCTTTTCCGAACTGAGACTGCGGTTGGTGTCGAGCAGGCCGCCGACCACGACGACGTTGTCGAAATCCTCCGGATTGCCGATCGCCTTCGTCGGCAGCAATTCGACGCCGCAGCTCGCCCGGATCGGCAGGCCGCGTTCGCCGACGATCTGCCAGTCGAATTCCACCCTGCGGCTGCGGTCGCCCTCATCGCCCGCCAGCCGCAGCGTGTCGATGAAGAGCGAAAGCGGCGACAGGGTGAAGTCGCGAACCAGCAGAAACGCAAATCTTTTGGCCATTCTCTTCCGGGATCGTCCCTCGCGTTATCCGACGCTCATTCGGATGGGATCGTCTTTTCCTGCCCCACACGGGTCACCGACCATCTGGCTATATATTGTGTACCAGGACTCGCCCACGAGCGCATGCGACTCTTCCAGCCGTGCCAAATATGATCGACTGGCAGATATGATTCCGAAGGTGCGCCATGAAGGGAAGCAAGGGCAGTCTCTATGACGATCTGAAGCGTCGCATCCTGACGATGGAGCTCGATCCCGACGAGGATCTGGACGAGGTGGCGCTGAGCGAACGCTATGGACTGTCGCGGACCCCGGTCAGGGAAATCTTCCGCCGGCTGGAGGGTGAAGGCTACATCGAAATCCGCGCGAACCGGGGGGCTAGGGTCGTTCCGATGAACCACTCGACGCTTCGGCAATTCTTCCTGGTCGCCCCGATGGTCTACGCCGCCATCGGCCGGCTGGCGGTGCAAAATTTCAAGCCTTCACAGATGACAGACTTGAAGGACACGCAGGAGCGTTTCCGCGCCGCGAGCAAATCTGGCGACGCGCTTGCCATGGTGATCGAGAACAACAGGTTTCACGAGATCATCGGCGAGATGTCCGCGAATGTCTATCTACAACCGAGCCTCGGCAGGTTGCTGATCGATCACGCCCGTATCGGCCGCACCTTCTTCCGCCCGCGCAATGATGACATGCGCAGGCGCCTAAAAATAGCAGTCGAACACCATGATGCGTTCATCTCGGCCATCGGCGGTCATGATGAGGACGCCGTTGTCGACCTCGTGTTCGAGCATTGGGAACTGTCGCGCGAGAA
>NZ_RZSC01000186.1:0-9317 GCF_003998155.1 Mesorhizobium sp. M1E.F.Ca.ET.063.01.1.1 | reverse complement strand
CGCGGCCCATGCCGGCCCCGATGCCATTGTGGTCAGCCTGCAGAACGGCGTCGGCAATGCGGACAAGTTGCGGGCCGAACTCCCGTTACGGCGCGTGCTTGCAGGCATGGTGCCGTTCAACGTCGTGCAGTCGCCCGATGGCGAGACGCCATTTCGGGTCCATCGCGCGAGCGACGGCAAGGTTATGGTCGAGGATGGTGTGGACGGGCTCGCTGGCCTGCTCGACGTCGAAGGGCTTGGGGTCGAGGCCCATTCCGACATGAAGGCGGTTCTGTGGAGCAAGCTCCTGATGAACCTCAACAACGCGCTTGTGGCGCTCTCCGGGCTGCCGCTGGCGCGCGAGCTGGCCGACCGCCGCTGGCGCGTCATCCTGGCCAAGCAGATCGACGAGGCGCTCGCGGCGATGAAGGCGGCCGGCATTGCGCCGGCGCGGATCGCCGGCCCGCCGCCGTCGCTGCTGCCGAAAGTGCTGAGGCTGCCCGACTGGCTGTTCGGACTTCTGGCGCGGCGCATGCTGGCGATCGATCCGCAAGCGCGCTCCTCGATGTGGGACGATCTCGAGCGCGGCCGCCCGACCGAGATCGACGAATTGCAGGGTGCGGTGCTCGGTCTGGCGAAACAGACGGGCACGCCGGCGCCGACGATTGAGCGCGTCGCGGCGCTGGTGCGTCAGGCGGAAGCGGAAAAGCGCGGCCCGCCGGGCCTCAGCCCGGACGCCGTCAGTGGCGGCCCTCGATCAGCGTGATCTTCTGCCAGATCTTGCGCGACAGGTTCGAGCTCAGGTTTTCGATGTCGTTGACGCCGTCGATGACCACGTCGTCGTTGACCGATTGGGCAAACAGCGCCGCGATCTTGCCGGTGATCGACAGCATCTCCGAGCAATAGTCGAGATAGCGCGCGAGGTCGGCCGGATTGCTGATGCGGCTGGGCGAGTGCGAGGTCGGCTTGAAGTTCGCCGACAACGCCGCCGGGTCCTTGGTCAACTGGTGCATGTCGATGACATGGATCAGCGAGCGCAGCCCATGCAATCGCCGAAAGACCTTCTTGCGCTTGATCCTCTCCTCGGTGCGGATCAACGCCAGGAAGCCAAGCACCGCGAGGATGACCGTGTTGATCGTCGCCTCGATGCCCTGCACCGACTGCACGGCGTCGTCGGCTCCCGAAATGCGGTCGAGCGGCAGGATGGTGCCGACGAACAGGAACACCAGGACGCCGGTGACGAACGCGCCGACGATCAGGGTGCGCAGCCACCAGATCGGCGCTTCCAGGTCCTTGGCGGCCCTCGCCAGGTCGCGCGACAGCGACACCAGCTCGCCGGCAACGCCGCGCAGGCCCGCTTCCGGGAAACGCTCGCCGATGCGCTCCTCCAGCCTTTCGGCGGTCTCGATGATCAGCTCCGGATCAAGGGTGCGGTAGCGCATGACTAGCGATCGGAAGGCGCGTTGGTGCGGCTGCCGTAGCGATTGGCCCCCGGTTGTCCTGGAAACAGGCAAAGCACCAGGAACGCGACGATCGAAACGACGGGAACGAACAACACCAGCGCCGCGATGCCGGGTTTGTCGAGGTCATGCAGCCGCTTCACCGCCAGCACGATGTTCGACCACAGCGACGCGAGGAAGGTCAGGAAGAAGACGAACGACCACATGTTGCTCTCGGGCGAGCCTTCCGGCACCAGCGTGAAGCGGTAGAGCGGGAAGGCCTGGGCGAGGGCCACCAGCAATCCGCCGAGAAAATAGGCCGCGCGGCTGACGCGGCCCGAGGTTTTGAAGAAGAGCCAGATGAAATCTGCTTTTTCAGGCAAGCGGGTCCGGTCCGTATTGATTGGCGCCTCTGGTGCCTTCGAGGATGCCGAGTTCGATCAGCAGCCAGATGCCGCCGATGATTGGTATGAGGCCGATCAATGTCCACCAGCCCGACTTGTTACGGTCGTGCCAGCGTTTGGCATAGAGCGCAATCGCGAAATAGATCGAGGCCAGCATAACGAGGATGCCGATGACGCCGACCTCACCGCCGCTTTCGGTGGTGAACCGTGTGCCGAGGATCGAATCGAGAATGAAGGCAACAATAGCGAGGACGATGAATATGCCGATGCCGGCCCAGAACTTGGCGCGGTTGATGCGGCCGTCGAAACTCGTCAGCAGATATTTCCAGTCCATAACGCCCCTCCGTGTTGAACCAGCGCGGCGGAACGTCGCGCCGGCGGAAGGTGCGTCCGTTTCCGGAAAAGATCAATCGCGCAGCAATTCGTTGATCGAGGTTTTGGAACGGGTCTTGGCGTCGACGCGCTTGACGATGACGGCGCAGTAGAGGCTGGGGCCGGGCTCGCCATTGGGCAGCGGCTTGCCCGGCAGCGACCCGGCGACCACCACGGAATTGGCCGGCACCTCGCCATAGAAGACCTCACCGGTAGCGCGGTCGACGATCTTGGTCGATTGGCCGATGAACACGCCCATGCCGAGCACCGAGCCTTCACGCACGATGCAGCCTTCGACCACCTCGGAGCGCGCGCCGATGAAGCAATCGTCCTCGATGATGGTCGGGCCGGCCTGCATTGGCTCCAGCACGCCGCCGATGCCGACGCCGCCGGAAAGATGCACGTTCTTGCCGATCTGGGCGCAGGAGCCGACCGAGGCCCAGGTGTCGACCATCGTGCCCGTATCGACATAGGCGCCGACATTGACGAAGGACGGCATCAGCACCGCGCCCGGCGCCACATAGGCCGAACGGCGCACGACCGAGGATGGCACGGCGCGGAAGCCTGCCTTCTCGAAATCGACGGCGCTCCAGCCGTCGAACTTCGACGGCACCTTGTCCCACCAGACCGCCTGACCCGGGCCGCCTTTGATGATCTCCATCGGGTTCAGCCGGAAGGAGAGCAGCACCGCCTTCTTCAGCCATTGGTTGACGTGCCACTTGCCGTCGTCCTGCCGTTCGGCGACGCGGACCGCGCCGCGGTCGAGCAGGTCGAGCGCCGACTGGATGGCGTCGCGGGTTTCGCCGCGGGTCGCGGTCGAAATCGTATCGCGCTCCTCGAAGGCCTTTTCGATGGTCTTTTCGAGGCTCGCCAGATCGGGCATGGACATGAAATTGCTCCATTACAAAGCTGTTAAGGGCTCAGCCTTAACCTGTTTTGAAATCGCGCGGACCCTATGTGAAGCCTTTATGAGGGTCAATCGCGGCTGCGTCATGGGACGGCGCAAGTAAGGGAATTGGAACGGTGGACTCAATGACACCCATGGAAAAGGCGGGTTGGACGCCGCTGCCGCATTCGGACGAGGACCTGGAGCGCGCCAAGAGCGTGCCGGATACGCCGCAGACGCGAGCCGAGACCTATCGCCTGGCCTGGAACGATCCCGACTTCATGACGCGGCGCGAATTGCGCCCAGTGCGTCTGCAGCTCGAGCTGCTGAAGCCGGAGATGATCCTGGCCGAGCGCGGCATCCGTTCGACGGTCATCCTGTTCGGCGGCGCGAGGCTGCCGGAGCCGGGCGGCGTCGCCTGGGCGGCCAAGAACGAGACGCAGAAGAAGAACCTCGAGCTGAACAGCAAATATTACGAGGAAGCGCGCAAGTTCGCCCGGCTCTGCTCGCAGCACTCGGCCACGTCCTACTACCGCGAATTTGTCGTCGCCACCGGCGGCGGACCGGGCGTGATGGAGGCCGGCAACCGCGGCGCCGACGATGTCGGCGCGCCGTCGATCGGCCTCAACATCGTGCTGCCGCACGAGCAGGCGCCGAACGCCTATGTCACGCCCGAGCTCTGCTTCAACTTCCACTATTTCGCCATCCGCAAGATGCATTTCGTCATGCGCGCCAAGGCTGTCGCGGTGTTTCCGGGCGGTTTCGGCACGATGGACGAGTTCTTCGAAGCCCTGACGCTGATCCAGACCGGGCGCATGGAGCGCGTGCCGGTGATCCTGTTCGGCAAGGCGTTCTGGCAAAGGGTGATCGACCTCGACTTCCTTGCCGAGCAAGGCACCATCTCGCCGGGCGATCAGGACATCATCGATTTCGTCGACACCGCCGACGAAGCCTGGGACATCATCCGCCGCTTTTACGATCTCTGAGGAAGCCAGCCCTATTGCAGTTCGGCCAGCCAGCCATTCGAGTGCGCGAAGCGCACGATGGCAGCGCGGGAGTGAAGCTCCAGTTTGTCGGTCGCCCTGGTCCGGTAGGTTTCGATGGTCTTTATGCTGAGGTTCAGCCGCGAGGATATCTCCTTGTTGCTGTAGCCAAGCGCAACGAGCTGGATCACCGACCGCTCTCGCTCGCTGAGATTCCCCGGATCGCATTGCGTGCCATGGCGTGGGCTCAGGATGCGCGCCGCAAGCGCCGGGTCGACGTAATTGTCGCCGGCCAGCACGCAGCGGATGGCCTGCAGCAGATCCGTCGCGGTCGACCGCTTGACCACGAAACCGCGCCCGCCGGCGGCCAGCACCTGGCGCAGGCAGCCGGGGTCCTCGTGCGCCGTCAGCGCAATGCAGCCGAGATCGGGAAACCGTTCGACGAGCCGTTCGATCAGCGTGACCCCATTGACGCCGGGGAGCGAGATATCGACCACGGCGACGTCGGGAAGGGCCTTGCCGATGCCCTCGAGGGCCTCGTCGGCATTCGCCGCCAGTCCGACGATCGTCAGATCGGCCTGGCTGTTGATCATCGCGCCGACGCCGGACAGGATGATCGGATGGTCGTCGACCACGAATATGCGCCTGCAGCACACCTTTAACCTCCATCAGTCTGTCAAAGGGCCGTCGCGTGGAGCGGTCCCCCTTGTGCTTGATGGTCTAGGCAACTGCCCCGCCTGGCGCGGGACGCCCGTCTGTTTCAGCAAAGCCGCGACGCGGCCGCAACGGGCAAGCCATCCCCCGCCTGACCCATGGCGCGGATTGTAAGCCGCGGCCGACGATTTCGGATGTGGAACGCTTCACTTAATGCATGTCGCCCAAAAGTGCGCAGCGGTTTTGGGAGAACGACATGCATCAAAACAAAGACCTGAAGCGCATCGCCTGAATTCGTTTCAGCGCGACGCGCTTTAGGGCAATTCCGGGAAAAGTTCGTAACGGTGTTCCGTCCGTAAATTTGCAAAAAAACAAACAGTTAGGCCAGTTTGGCGATACTGCCGGCCGCTGGGCCGGCCAGCCGGCCGCGGCACCGAAGACCGGCATTCCCGTCGAACAATGCCAAGGGGAGGAGGCGCTGGCGCCCAGCCGTCGGTCCGAGGATTCAGTCGGCCAGAAGCACATCGGCATAGATGGCGGTTCCCCTGCCCTTGGCGGTTTCGACCGTCAGTTCGCCTCCGATCAGGGCAAGGCGCTCTTTCATCCCCGCAAGCCCCAAATGGCGGGAGCCAGGCGCGACAGTGCCATCGAACCCACGGCCATTGTCCTCGATGGTCAGCCGCAGTTTGTTGTCCCAAATGTGGGCCGTCACGCTGACCCGGCCCGGCCGGGCGTGCTTGCCGATGTTGGTGAGGGCCTCCTGCGCGATGCGATAGAGCGTCAGGGCGACTTCAGGCTCCAGCGGCCTCGACAGGGCTTCGAGATCCACATCGCCGGGGATGCCGAGCTGAGCGCACAGCATGCTGACCAGGTCCTCGATGGAGGCGCGAAGCCCCAGGCGATCGAGATCCGCGGGTCGCAGGCTCCAGGCGGCGTCGTGCACCCTGGCGCTCAGCTGGTCGACCAGTTGGGCAGCGCGCTCGAGGCGGGCATCGAGTTCCGCGGAGTCCACGCGGATGCCGTGCAGCTCCAGCGCGACGCTCGCCAGCATCTGGCCCAGATCGTCGTGCAGCTCACGTGACAGGCGCAGGCGCTGTTCTTCCTGTACGGCAATCAAATGCCGCGCCAATCTCCGGCTCCGTGCCTTCGTAGCATCGTCCTTGCCTGGCTGGATAGCCGCCCGCATCACCCCTTCCTTCTCTTTGCCGCCGTGAGATACAAGCCGTTCACGGAGCGGCGAGAAAAGGCATGAAAGTCTGTTCCTCCGTGCAATATACACCCGGCATATGCCCTTATGCCTGTCAGTTTTTTCCCGATGCCTTCAACTTTTCCTGACAGCCGCATCGGCTGAAAAACCGACAGACCCTGCCGATCAGCCCCGATGTTTCTGCGCCCTTTCTGCGCGCATCCTTTTTGCGTGGTCCCGGTATCTTGTGTTGGCCGGGATGTTCAACGCAAACCAAGGAGAACGTCATGAGGAAGATCATTCTGGCCGCGGCTGTCCTGTCGGCTCTGACAGGTTCGGCATCCGCATTGTCGGTCGGTAGCGGCAACGGCAACGGCAACGGCAACGTCGGGGTCGGCAACGGCAACGGGAACGGCAATGCCAACACCGGCGCCTTCAACGGCAACTTCAACGGCAACGGCAATTTCGGCATCGGCAACGGCAACGGGAACGGCAATGCCAACATGGGCGCCTTCAACGGCAACTTCAACGGCAACCTCAATGCCGGCATCGCCAACGGCAATGGCAACGGCAACGGGAACTTCGGCCTCGGCAACGGCAACCTGAACGGCAACGGCAACTGGGGCCTCGGCAACGGCAATGCCAACGGCAACGGCAACTGGGGCGCCGGCAACGGCAACGGAAACGGTAACGGCAACCACTAGCGCCGCCGCCAATCGCCAGCGTTGAAGGACGCTGACGCTTCTGGGATCGCCGAGCCACGCGCCGTCCCCCCGCGCAAGGCTATCGCGACATGTCGCCGGCGGTCCCAGTCCTTTTCCAGATAGAGAGTCCCTTTTCGAGAGACCCTTTTCACGCAAGCCATGGAAGGAGTTCGCAGATGAAACGGTGTGTCATACCGGCGCTTTGCCTGGGGCTGTTGAGTGCAACCGCGGTGAAGGCCGACACCACGACGGGCAGCCAGGCCTTCGGCATGTCGCGGATCGCGCAAACCGCCGGTCAATACGGTCAGTACATCGGCTCGAACGTCAGGAACATGGATCCGCTGAGCAGCCTGGGCGGCAACGTCGGCTACAAGAACACCGGCAGCGGCAACGTCGGCGCCTTCAACAGCGGGACCGGCAACGTCGGCGCTTTCAACGGAAACGACAACACCTCGCAGACGAGCGGCAACCACAACATCGGGGCCTTCAACGGCAACGGCAATACCGGCGAATATGACGGCAACGCCAATGTCGGCGCCTTCAACGGCAACTTCAACGGCGGCTCGTTCAACGGCAACGGCAATGCCGGCGCCTTCAACGGCAATTTCAACGGCCGGGGAAACCGCTGATGGCCGAACTCAGACCATCTGCTTGCGTCCGCCATCGTATTCGCCACGCGACGGCGCGGCTGTTTGATGGAAGCCGCATCGCGGTTTGCACGCTGCTTGCCGCGGTCGTGGTCGCCGACGCTTCGACGGTGGTCAGGATAGCCGACCTTCCCATCGGCCGCGGCGATATCACGGTCGCCGGTCTGGGCGCCGGCGCGGACATCGCCGATGCCTCGAGCGGCAGCGGCAACGCCGGCAACTTCAACGGCAACGGCAATCGCGGCAGCTTCAATGGCAATGGCAACACCGGCAATTTCAACGGCAACGGCAATGCCGGCAGCTTCAACGGCAATGGCAACGCGGGCAGCTTCAACGGCAACGCCAGTTGCGGCGGCGGGTTCGGCAACGGATTTTCGTCCGACGGCAACGGCAACGGGAAGCGCCGGGACGCGCCTGAATGGTGCCGGTTCCTGAAAAACCTGAACGGTGAACTGGGGCTGCCGCCCGGCACGATCCCGGACTTCGACTAGTCACGGCCAAAGCTTGCCGGCGAAGTGCGGGCTGCGCTGCGCCGGCAAGCTGGGGTTGGCTTCAGGCCGTGACTTCGACGATTGCCGTCAGGAAGCCGGCGAGGTCGTCGGTGACGAAATCCACATCGTCCTCGTTCGCCGGGTCGCGCTCCCAGATCTCGGAGAATGTCGGCTCGAAATTGCGCGGCACGACCAGCACGGTCGTCATGCCGAGTAACTTCGGCACCGAGAGGTTGCGCGCCAGGTCCTCGAACATCACCGCGTTGTGCCCGGTGACGGAATGCAGCTCGGCGAACCTCTCGTAGGTCTGGCGCGCCGGCTTGGGATTCAAGCCCGCCGCGACTATGTCGAAGATGTCGTCGAAATGGTCCAATATGCCGAGCTGGCGCGCGGCGCGCTCGGCATGCCTGCGGTCGCCATTGGTAAAGATGAACTTGCGGCCGGGCAGCTGCCGGATCGCCGCGCCGAGCACCGGATCGGGCACCAGCCAGGAATAGTCGATGTCGTGCACCTTCTCGAGAAAGTCGTCGGGATCGATGCCGTAGCGCGCCATCAGTCCGCTCAGCGTCGTGCCATACTCCTGGTAGAGCTCCTTCTGCAGCTTGCGCGCTTCCTCGCGCGACAGGGTCAGCAACTCGCCGACATAGGCGGTCATCTTCACGTCGATCTGCGCGAACAGATTCGAATGATGCGGATAGAGCGTGTTGTCGAGGTCGAACACCCAATCCGTGACATGGGCAAAACGGGCGGGGTCGGGTGTCGTTGTCATGGCCTCCTTATGGCATGCGGTCGTTGGCTTTATCCACAACTTCTGCGCGTCGCGCGTGGTGAAAATAGCCTCTCGCTTCAAATTTTAACCGTCCCGGAAAGGTCGCCTTCAGTGCTTGCTGGCACAGAGGCAGTCCGTCGGGAGTCAACGATGAGTCGCATAATTTTGAAGTCCGCAGCCGTTGCGTTCGCATCGGTCGCCGTCTCGCTTCTGTTGACGCTGGTTGTGGTCCCGGCAATGGGCTTTACGATCAGCCGCACCGTCTGGCTGACGGCCACGGTTTGCCCTTTGATGCTTGCCTGGATCGCCAGCGCCGGCACCTTCTGGCAAACCGACCGGGTGAAGAACGCGCATCGCGACCTTGCCCGCGCCCATGCCCAGCTCGCCGCCGCTCACAGGCGCCTGTCGGAGAAGGCGAGCCGCGACGACATGACCGGCATGCTCAACCGCGAGACCTTCTTCGCCGCGCTCGACGGGTCCCGGCGCAAGGCCGATCGCGGCGCGCTGCTGATCATCGACGCCGATCATTTCAAGACCATCAACGACAATTACGGCCACTTGACCGGCGACGATGCGCTGCTTCTGATCGCCGCCGCCATCGAGCGCGGCGTGCGCAGCGGCGACGTGCTCGGGCGTATCGGCGGCGAGGAGTTCGCCGCCTTCCTGGTCGGCGCCACCGAGCCGGAAGCGAGGCATGTCGCCGAGCGCATCCGCCGCGAGGTCGAACTGATCCGTTTCCGCCCCGTCGATGAGCGGACCGTGCCGTTGACCGTCTCGATCGGCGGCATCACCTGCGGCGAGAG
>NZ_RZSC01000185.1:0-9336 GCF_003998155.1 Mesorhizobium sp. M1E.F.Ca.ET.063.01.1.1 | reverse complement strand
ACCTCGTCCCACGACCAGCCGTCGCAGCCGAGGTCGGCCCATTCGTCATAGTCGCGGCGGTTGCCCCGCGTGTAGAGCATGGCGTTGATGGCGCTGGAACCGCCCAATGCCTTGCCGCGCGGCTGGTAGCCCCTGCGGCCGCCCAGCCCTTCCTGCGGCACCGTCTCGAAACCCCAGTTGTTGATCTTCGGCCGGCCCGGCAGCAGCGCGATGATGCCGGCCGGCGCGCGGATCAGCAGATCCTTGCCGTCGCCTCCTGCTTCCAGCAGGCAAACCTTCTTCGATGGGTCTTCGGAAAGCCTGGCGGCAAGCGTCGAGCCGGCGGAGCCGCCGCCGGCGATGACATAGTCGTAACGCATGGTGTCCTCCCCGGCGGATATTTCCGTCCGTTCCTGGAGAGAAGACCCGGTCGTTGGTCTTGTAAAGATGCCGCAGCGTCAGTCCGGTCGCTTGCGCCGCCAGGAATATTTGGGGTCCTTGGCTTCCGGCTCCACGGCCGGCTGGTAGTAGACCGGCAGGCCGCCGGTGCGCCCTTCCTCCAGCCGCTTCAGCAGCACCGGGTTGGAGACCTCGAATTCGTCGAAGCCGAGCCTCAGCATATGCGGCAGTTGGTCGACCAGCACCTGGCCGGTGGCGCGGACCGCGCCGGTGAAATGATGCCGGGCGCGCAGCAGCTCGCCCTTGGAGAAGGAGCGGCCATCGTTGAACGCCGGAAAGGCCAGCGCCACCAGCGAAAGCTGGTCGAGCAGGCCGACGATCTTGTCGAGTTCGTCGCCGGGCTGCAGCAGCACCCCGATGCGCTCCCTGGCCGACTTGCGGACTTCATCATCGAGCCCGAGGAAGGCCTGCAGCGGCAGGATGAAGCGGCCATTTCCGGCAAGCGCCTCGGCGCTTTCGGCGTGGGTCCAGTCGTCCTCGCGAAAACCCTTTGGGGTCCAGAGGCGAGTCCCTGGTGTCGTCGATTCAGTCATCAAAAATCCTAAAGTCCAAAGAGTCCCAAGCGAGCCGGCAGACGGCCAGCAGCCGTGACTTTGGGAGCCGACATCACGCGAATAGCGATATACCCTAAAGTGATGCGTCGGTCAGCGACTTCTCCAGCCCCGACAAATGGATGCCGCACTCGGTCTTGGCGTGCCCTGCCCAGCGGCCGCTACGCGCATCCTCGCCAGGCTGTACCGGTTGCGTGCAGGGGAAGCAGCCGATCGAGAGATAGCCGTAGGCGACCAGCGGATTTTCGCGCAGCGCATGCGCGCGCATGTAGTCAGCCTGGTCCGACGTCGTCCAATGCGCGAGCGGATTGATGCGGATGCGCGAGCCGACCGCCTCGAAGACGGGCAGAGCCGCCCGCGTCGACGCCTGGAAACGCTTGCGCCCGGTGAACCACGCGCGGAACGGCTCGACGCCGCGCGCCAGCGGCTCGACCTTGCGCACGTTGCAGCAGGAATCGGTGTCGGTCTCGTGCAGCCTGCCGGTCGGGTCGATGCGTTCGAGCGCCGCTTCGTCCGGCTTGATCACCCTGACATCGGTCAGGCCGAAATCGGCGATCAGGGCGTCGCGGTAGCCCAGCGTTTCCTCGAAATGCTTGCCGGTGTCGAGGAAGATCACCGGCAGCGAGCGGTCGACCTTGGCGATCATGTGGAGCAGCACCGCCGAATCCGCCCCGAAGGACGACACGGCGGCGACCTCGCCGCGGAAGAATTCGCGCGCCGACCGCTCGATGATCTCGATCGGCTTCAGATGGCCGAGCAACGCGTCGAGCCCCGCCGCTTCAGCGGCAATGCCGGCCTCGACGCCGCCGGTCCGGTCAAGCGGCCTTGGTTTCGCCAGCATAGAGCGCCTCCTTGAACGGCGCGGGACCGACACGGCGGTAAGCGTCGATAAAACGTTCATCAGGATTGAGCCGAAGGCCGAGATAGGTTTCGACGATCTGCTCGATGGCATCGGTGATCTCTTCCGAGGAGAAGCCGCGGCCGATGATCTCGCCCACGGACGTGTTCTCGTCGGCCGAGCCGCCAAGCGTCACCTGGTAGAGTTCGGACCCCTTCTTCTCGACGCCGAGAATGCCGATATGGCCGACATGGTGATGGCCGCAGGCATTGATGCAGCCGGAGATCTTCAGCTTCAGTTCGCCGATCTCGCGCTGCCGCTCAAGCGAGGCGAAGCGGCGCGAGATTTCCTGCGCCACCGGGATGGAGCGCGCCGTGGCCAGCGCGCAGTAGTCGAGGCCGGGGCAGGAGATGATGTCGCTGATCAGGTTGGAATTGGCCGTCGCCAGGCCGATCTCGACCAGCGCGTCATAGACCGCCTTGAGGTCGGCGCGCGCCACATGCGGCAGGATCAGGTTCTGCTCGTGGCTGACGCGCAGCTCATCGAAAGCGTATTTCTCGGCGATGTCGGCGACCGCTTCCATCTGGCTGTCGGTCGCGTCGCCGGGCACCTCGCCGATGCCCTTGAGCGAGATGGTCACCGCTGCATAGTCGGGATGGCGATGGGTCACGACGTTCTGGTCGAGCCACTCCGAGAAACTCCTGGAATCGAGCCGGGCCTGCTTCATGGCGGCATCGCCTTCCGGCCGGTCCGCCAGCGCCGGCGGCGCGAAATAGGCGTTGATCGCCTGGATGTCGGCTTCCGGCAGCTTCAGCTCGGCGTCCTTCAGCTCCTGCCATTCGGCCTCGATCTGGCGCGTGATTTCCTCGACGCCGGTCTCGTGGACCAGGATCTTGATGCGCGCCTTGTACTTGTTGTCGCGGCGGCCATAGAGGTTGTAAACACGCAGGATCGCCGTGCAGTAGGACAGAAGATCGGCTTCCGGCAGGAAGTCGCGGATCTTCCTGGCCACCATCGGCGTGCGGCCCTGGCCGCCGCCGACATAGACGGCAAAGCCAAGCTCGCCGGCCGCGTTCTTCTTGAGATGCAGACCGATGTCATGCGTCTGGATGGCGGCGCGGTCGCGTTCGGCGCCGGTCACCGCGATCTTGAACTTGCGCGGCAGGAACGAGAATTCCGGATGCACCGACGACCACTGGCGCAGGATTTCCGCATAGGGGCGCGGGTCGGCGACCTCGTCAGCGGCGGCTCCGGCGAAATGGTCAGCGGTGACGTTGCGGATGCAGTTCCCGCTGGTCTGGATGGCGTGCATCTCGACGCTCGCCAGGTCGGCGAGGATCGCCGGAATGTCGGACAGCGCCGGCCAGTTGAACTGGATGTTCTGGCGCGTGGTGAAGTGGCCATAGCCCTTGTCGTATTTGCGCGCGATATGGCCGAGCATGCGCAATTGCCTGCTGTTCAGCGTGCCGTAGGGCACGGCGATGCGCAGCATATAGGCATGCAATTGCAGATAGACGCCGTTCATCAGCCTGAGCGGCCGGAACTGGTCCTCGGTGATCTCGCCGGCAAGCCGGCGCTGCACCTGGTCGCTGAACTCGGCGACCCGGGCCTCTACGAAATCTTGGTCGAACTCGTCGTAACGGTACATGCTTCGTCTTTCAGGGCGCGTCCGCCCGCTTTTTCAATTCTTTGTTGGAGCATGATCTTCTCCGAAAACCGGGTCCCACTTTTCGGGATCATGCTCAAAACCTATGCCGCCCGCGCCGCTTCCGGGTTTGCCTGCTTGCCGATATCGGTGCGGATGGTGGGGCCTGCGGCGCGGATCTTCTCGCGCAGCCGCACCGGCTCGACCACACCGTTGATCACGGTCACGTCGATCAGGTTGACGTCGACCACTTCATTGTTGGCGGCGGCGGCGGCGCCGATCGCTTCCAGCCGGTCCTCAGCCACCTTGTCATGGGCGATATCGGCATGGCCGACGGCCTCCGACCAGCCGCCATCGGCGTACCACACGGCGATACCGTCGGAGAGCCTGTTCGCGGTCAGAACCTTCATTCCCGTACTCCTTCGGCCACCGTGCTGGCGGCTTCTTCATGCCCTGTGTCTTCGTGCTTGTGTGCCGCGAGCGGCTCGGACCGTTCGAAATTGGCGCCGGCAACCGCGTCGCCGATGATCGTCATGACCGGGCCGGTGAGGTCGGCGCGCGCTTCCAGCGACGGCAGGTCGGCGAGCGTGCCATGGAAGCGGCGGCGGTTGCCCAGGCTGGCATTCTCGACGACTGCGACGGCGGTATCCGGCGACAGCCCGGCCTCGATCAGCCGGCCGGCGACCTCGGCCGCCACCGAGCGGCCCATATAGACGGCGACGGTCGCGCCGGAGATGGCGAGCTTCGCCCAATCGGGCAGCGAGTTGCCCTTGAGGTCGTGGCCGGTGGTGAAGACCATCGAGGAGGTCACGCCGCGCAGCGTCAGCGGCAGCTCGAAATCGGCGGCGGCGGCGAAGGCCGCGGTGACGCCCGGGACCACCTCATAGGCGACACCGGCCTCGCGAAGCGCGGCCATCTCCTCGCCAGCCCGGCCGAACACCAGCGGATCGCCGGACTTCAGCCGCACCACGCGCTTGCCGGCGCGGCCAAGCTCGATAAGCAGCGCGTTGATCTCTTCCTGGCTCTTGGAATGGCAGCCCTTGCGCTTGCCGACGGGCAGGCGCTCGGCATCGCGGCGGCCCATGGCGACGATCGCCTCCGGCACCAGCGCGTCATAGACGATCGCGTCGGCTTCCATCAGCAGGCGGTGAGCGCGCAGCGTCAAAAGGTCTTCAGCGCCCGGACCAGCGCCGACCAGCGCGATATGGCCTGCCGCCAACGCGTTCGAAGCCAGAAGATCGAGCGCGGCATCATGCGCCCTGGCGAACTCGCCGGCTTCGACCGCCCTGGCCGGAGCGCCGGCGAAGAAATCGCTCCAGAAGCGGCGGCGGCGATTGCCCTTCGGCAGCCGCTCGGCCGCGGCGCGGAACGAGGCTGCCAAGGCCGCCAGCCGGCCGAGAGACGGCGACAGCATGCGGTCGATGCGCGCGCGCAGCATCTGCGCGAGCACCGGCCCGGCGCCCTCGGTGCCGATGGCGATGGCGACCGGCGCCCGGTTGACCAGCGCGGGCGTGAAGAAATCGCAGAGCTCCGGGCGGTCCACGACATTGACCGGGATGCCCAGCCGGCGCGCATCCTCGGCGACGCGGCGATCGAGCGCCTCGTCGCCGCTGGCAGCAAACACCAGGGCCGCGCCTTCGAGATGGGCGACATCATAGGCAGCATCGACATGGACAGCGTCGACGGATGAGATGAATGCAAGCAGCTCCGCATCGGCATCGGCGGCGATGATGCGCAGCGCCGCGCTCGACTGAGCAAGCAGCCGTGCCTTGGCAAGCGCCTCCTCGCCATTGCCGACGATGGCCACGGCTTCGCCGTCGACCCGCACGAAGACGGGGAAGGTGTTGAGCTTGGCGTTGGCTGGCGACATGGCGATAAGCAAATACGATAACAGTCTGGCAGTTTTATGCGAGCACGCCGAAAACCAGAAGGCACGCACTCGCGCATGCCTTCAAAGCAGGCAATCGCTTTTTCGCAACCGCGAAAGGCGGGAGAAAAAAATTCTACTCTGGTGCTGTGAGCGGACGGAGCGGTTGGCATCGCCCCTTGATCCGTCGCATTTTTAGCGCCCAAGCCTTTGAGCGGCAAAATAGATTTTTCTAAATTCTACTAACTTAGTAGATTAAAGGCGCCTCTCGCCAACCCACCGTTTGAAGAGCCTTTCGGGCGGCGGACGAGCCGTCCCGATAAGTCCGGAACAATCAAGCTTCGCAGCACGTTTGGCTAGCGGATCCATCCGGCCGATCCAGGATCGGTCGGCACCCCGGGAAACAAGGAGGAACGCCCTATGAGCATCAATCTGAAACGTGGTCTTTGGGTCATCGTGGCCGACGGCGAAAAAGCGCTCTTCCTCCGCAACGAAGGTGACAGCAAATTTCCGAACCTGGAGGTTGTCCAGGAGATGGAGCAGGAGAACCCTGCCACCCGTGAGCAGGGCAGCGACAGGCCGGGCCGCTACAGCGACGGGCCCACGGTTCATCGCAGCGCGGTTGAAGACACCGATTGGCACCGCCTCGGCAAGGAACGCTTCGCCGACAACATCGCGGGGCGGCTCTACAAGCTTGCGCACCGCGGCGAGTTCGACGAGATCGTGCTGATCGCCCCGCCCCAGGTGTTGGGCGAGATGCGGCAGAAGCTGCACAAGGAGGTCAGCGAGAAGGTGAAGGCGGAGATACCGAAAACGCTGACGAACCACACGATCTCCGAGATCGAGAGCCTGCTTCAGGCGGCTTGAGCGACGGACATCACGAGACCTTAGAACGCCGTGAGCGGATGCCGCGCGGCTGGCCATGACGGCAGCGCGCGGCTTTTCTCGTCCGGCGCGTGTCCATGGCGCCGATTTCAGAGCGGCGGTGGTTGCATGACCGCCGCTCTGCCCACCATATTGCGAAAGGCGACGGCCTCGGGCGGCGCTTGTCCGACATCGCGATTTCTGAAAGGCGCTCCATAGACAATGCCGCATGACACGCCCCTTATCGCCACCATCGTCGCCGGTTTGGGGTTTGCTTTCGTCTTTGGAGCACTGGCCAACCGTTTCCGCGTCCCGCCGCTCGTCGGCTATCTGGTGGCCGGCGTGCTCGTCGGGCCGAACACGCCGGGCTTTGTCGCCGACGCCAGCCTCGCCAACGAACTCGCCGAGATCGGCGTCATCCTGCTGATGTTCGGCGTCGGCCTGCATTTTTCGCTGAAGGACCTTCTGTCGGTCCGTGCGATTGCCGTGCCTGGCGCCATCGTGCAGATCGCTTTTGCCACGCTGCTGGGCGCCGGGCTGGCCTGGCTGCTCGGCTGGTCCTTGGGCGCCGGTCTGGTCTTCGGCCTCGCTCTGTCCGTCGCCTCGACCGTCGTGCTGCTGCGCGCCATGCAGGAGCGGCGGCTGATCGAGACCGAGCGCGGCCGCATTGCAGTCGGCTGGCTGATCGTCGAGGATCTGGCCATGGTGCTGGCGCTGGTGCTTTTGCCGGCGCTCGCCGGCGTGCTGGGCGGCCAGCCGCAGGCCGACGACCACTCGAGCCTGCTCTCGCTGCCCGCCAGCTACGGCATATGGGGCGTGGTCGGCATGACGCTGGCCAAGGTCGTCACCTTCGTCGTCGTCATGCTGGTCGTCGGCCGCCGGGTTATCCCGTGGATCCTGCACTATGTCGCGCATACCGGCTCGCGCGAACTATTCCGGCTCTCGGTGCTGGCCATTGCGCTCGGCGTCGCCTTCGGCGCGGCGAAACTGTTCGGCGTCTCTCTGGCGCTCGGCGCCTTTTTCGCCGGCATGATCATGAGCGAATCCGAGCTCAGCCATCGCGCGGCCGAGGAATCGCTGCCGCTGCGCGACGCCTTTTCCGTGCTGTTTTTCGTCTCGGTCGGCATGCTGTTCGACCCGCTCAGCCTGATCAGCAACGGGCTGCCAATCCTGGCCACTTTAGCCATCATCGTCATCGGCAAATCGCTTGCCGCCTTCGTCATCGTCATCGCCTTCCGCTATCCGGTCGCGACGGCGCTGATGATTTCGGCCAGCCTCGCCCAGATCGGTGAATTCTCCTTCATCCTGGCCGAGCTCGGCGTCGGGCTGAAGCTGTTGCCCGAACAGGGCCGCGACCTGATCCTTGCCGGCGCTATCCTGTCGATCCTGCTCAACCCGCTGATGTTCCTCCTCGTCGACTGGATGAAGCCGTGGCTGGAGAAGCGCGCCGGCAAGGCCCCCGAGGAAACAAAGTCTATCGGCCCGGCGACCGAGCCCGGTCAGTTGGCTTCGGTGGCGACAGCTTGGGAGAAGGAGGATGGCGCGCCGCCGCGAACCGCGCTTGCTGGCCATTCCATCCTGGTCGGCTATGGCCGTGTCGGCAGCCTCGTCGGAGCTGGCCTGAAAGAAGCCGCCCTGCCCTTCCTGGTCATCGAGGATGCCGACAAGACGCTGGCGAAGCTCAAGGCCGACGGCATCGAAACCGTCGCCGGCAATGCCGCCATCGCGGAGGTCTTTTCAGCCGCCAATCCGGAAGGCGCGAAGCGGCTGATCCTTGCCATTCCCAATGCCTTCGAGGCGGGGCAGATCGTGCTTCGGGCCCGCGCCGCCAATCCGGCGATAAACGTCATCGCCCGCGCTCATTCCGATGCCGAAGTCGAGCACCTCAAGGGCCTCGGCGCCGATACGGTGATCATGGGCGAACGCGAGATCGCGCGCGGCATCGTCGAGGTGGTGATCGGCAAGACCACCGATCCGGCCGGGCCCGCCTTCGAGGTCAGATCGCAGCCTGCTTGATCCGTATCAGGCCACGAATGCGGAACCACCGTCCTGCGCGATATCGCTGAGGTATCTTGCCGGTGGCTTGCCCAGCGCCTTCTTGAACATGGTGATGAAGGCGGTGACGGATTCGTAGCCGAGATCGCCTGACACCTGCTGCACGCTGGCACCGGAGGAGAGCTCCCTCAGCGCCACGATCAAGTGCAATTGCTGGCGCCAGCGGCCGAAGGTCAGCCCTGTTTCCTTCACCACGAGGCGCGCCAGGCTGCTCTCGCTGAGCGCGACATGGTTTGCCCATTCCGCCAAAGTTCTGCGGTCGGCGGGATCGTCCGCCAGCGCTTCGGCGATCCGCCGCAGCCGCGGCTCGGCCGAGATCGGCAGGTGCAATTGCTGAACAGTCATCAGCGGCAGTTCGGCGAGCAGGACCCTTCCCAGGAAATCGCACCGCGCATCGTCCGGCGCGCAGTCCGACAGTTCGATGATGAGCTCGCGCAGCAGCGGCGAGATCGAGAGCGTGCAGCACCGGTCCGGCAGTTCGGCCGCATCCGGCTCGATGTAGACGAAGAATATCCGCGCGTTGGCCGTCGCGATGTTGCTGTGCTCCATGCCGCTTGGAATCCACACGCCGCAATGCGGCGGCACCATCCACAGGCCACTGGGAACGCGGCAGGTGACGCCGCCGCCCAGCGCGAAGACAAGTTGTCCCTTGCGATGCCAGTGCTCGCGCACCTCGGCCTTGGTCTCGGTGACGTCGACGCGCACCGCAATCGCCGGCGCGAGCACATTGTCGACGTCGAAATCGGGCCATGGCCAGCGAAGAGGTTGCCTCACGATTGACGCCTTTTAGCGATTAGATGCCATAATAGCTAAATTCTTCAAACAAGGAAGTCGATAGGCTCCGGTTTGCGCATGGCGGACAACAGTTGATCGCGTTGACGCTGCACAAACCAACGAGGAGATCGACCCATGCTCGCCTTGATCACGTCTCCCGACAGCGCCACCGGGCTGAAGCTCGCCAAGGTCGAGGACCCTCGGCCCCTCGCCAACGAGGCGCTTGTCTCGGCCCAAGCAACCTCGTTGAACCGCGGCGAACTGCGCCTGCTCGCCATCCGACCGAACGGATTCATACCCGGCC